>CAUQXM010000037.1:0-16713 GCA_963522215.1 uncultured Streptococcus sp.
AACGCCCTGCCTGTGGACGCTCATAGCGGAACATAGGGCCCATGTAGTAGAACTTACTTGGCTTTTGCACTTCTGGAGCGAAGAGTTTATTTTCCACATAAGAACGGACAACGGGCGCAGTTCCTTCTGGGCGAAGGGTAATATGGCGGTCACCCTTGTCATAAAAATCGTACATTTCCTTGGTTACGATATCGGTCGTATCTCCGACAGAGCGACTGATAACCTCGTAATGCTCAAAAATAGGCGTGCGCACTTCTGCATAGTTATAGCGCTTGAAAATTTCACGGGCAAAGCCCTCAACGTACTGCCACTTGGCAGACTCAGCAGGTAAAATATCCTGCGTTCCTTTTGGTTTTTGTAATTTCATAGGGAATCCTCTTTAAACTTAATAGTCTTATTTTACCATAAATAGAGGGATTAAAACAGTAAGAAAAAAATTAGGATTTATACTCAATGAAAATCAAAGAGCAAACTAGGAAACTAGCCGCAGGCTGTACTTGAGTACGGCAAGGCGACGTTGACGTGGTTTGAAGAGATTTTCGAAGAGTATTAGATATCATTTTTGAGATTAAGACCTGTCAAAAGAATAGCTAGCAAGGAAAGACCAACAAATAGCATCCAAGTCAACTGTATATTCCATACAGCTATAAGTGAAAAACAAGCTGTTCCCACAGGTATGGATAAGGTAAACAATAAACCTAAAAAATTACTGGTACGAGCTAGAACCTCTGGAGCTAGATTTTTCAGGAGCATGGCACTAATCTTTGGTTGAACTTTACCAGACACATACAGAGTTAAAAAGAGAAATAGCAAACCAAGCACGACTTGATTGAATACGTTAGCCAGACCAATTAGAGTGAGCCCTACGGTCGCCCACATCATCAATCTAGGCAGGGACTGCTTCCCAAAATAATCATTGCCCGTAAGGCTACTGATGATGACTGCTACTACAGCACCGACTTGACTGATAAATAACGCCTCTGTGTAAGAAAAATTCAAGAGAGAATGGCTCAAAAAGAAGATATTGTAGATGCCCCCTAAGGAACCACCCAAGGCATTGATAAGCAAGACAGCAAAGATCATGAATCCAAAGTTTTTCTGTCCACCTTTAAGAAAAACGAGACGTAAATTTCGATAAATCGTTAGGAACTGCTCTTTGATCGGAAGCTTCTCATTTTTTAGAATTTCACCATCAGCAGATGACATTGACAGGCTCAATTTGCTTTTTCCTAAAAAGAGGATGACGGCTGATACTAGGAAGAAACAGGCATTGATTCCCGCAACGAGGGAAAAATTGTTGACCGATAGCCCTAAGAGCCAGACTCCGAAAGCTTGGCCCCCAATAGCTGAAATATAGGTGATGAACTGGGAAAAAGAATAAGCCTCCATCAAATCATCCTCAGCTACTTTTTCCTTAATAAGAGGCATGCGCAGGCCACCAGCAAAATCACTAATCACATCACTGATGACATTGATTAAACACAGGCTAGAAAAGGCAAATAGACTAGCTTGCTGAACAACTAGGGCTGCTAGAAAAAATAAAACCGCCTGAAACAAACCGCTATAGACCATCCATTTGACCTTGTCCCTCGTGTAATCTGCCCGAATCCCTACAAAAACTGTAAAGAGAGTCGGAAGAATCATGACAATATTCGCCATAGCAACCGCAAAGGAGGCTTGTGGCAGGGTCGATGCATAGACGATAAAGACCAGATTAAAAATCGAAGCACCAAAAGCATTGAAGAATCGTGACAAAGTCAAGAGTCGATAAGCTTGATTTCTGAACAATAGTTTCATAGATAATCTCCCTTCTTGTTCAAATACTCAATGAAAATCAAAGAGCAAACTAGGAAGCTAGCCGAAGGCTGTACTTGAGTACGGCAAGGTGAAGCTGACGTGGTTTGAATTTGATTTTCGAAGAGTATAAGTTTTATGTGAAGTATGACTATAGTATATCACTTAGAAATTGAAAGGGAAAACTTTTGAATATATGCAACACACAAAATAAGCAAAAAAACGATAGAACTTCTTTGATAACCTGAGAGAGGGTAAGAGTTCTATCGCTTCAAATTTTAAATTATTTTCTTAGTTTGCAGATATTCAACAATCGGTCGTATTTCTATAGTAATCTGCCGATTTGTTGCAGCCTAACATCTCAAAAATACGGACAGCATCCTCCATCTTTTTCTGACCTTCCTTGACTCTGCCTTGCTTGCTATCAAGGAGACCTTCCGCCCACAAATAGACAATTCGGAAATAGGTTTCATTTTCATTGTAGAAATGCTCTTCGATAACACGTTTAAAATAAGAGGCATTGGTAAATTCTTCACACTCAATGCTGGCTAGAAAACCATTCAATAGTATAGTGTGAAAAAGGTTTCGATTTCCAGACATTTCCATTAGGAAATCAGATTTACGTACCATCTCTCTAACATACCTAGTGAAAAGAGAAACAGATAGAAATGGTGAACTGACTGAAAATAAATTGAGTTCATAGATTCCCCAGATCTCGGTAGAAAACAAATAATCATGAAGGACTTTCCCCTCCTCTACCGTTAACTCTACCCTTTCGTCCATGCTCTTCATATAAGACTTGATAAGAATGGCATTTAAAATATGTTTCTGTTTGTTTTGAGAATGGGCATGCTTTTGATACTCCCTGCGATACAAGTCCTCAAGCGGAGCTATATTCTTTGGATCCAAGACATCTATGATATCTTTTCTCAACTCAGAATCAGTATCATACTGAAAACCTCTCGCTAGAAAGAGTATTTCCTCTACACTAGCAGATATATTTTCTAGGGCAAATAGAAACTTTTCCACCGAAAGCTCACTCTGACCTGTTTCAAAGCGAGACAACATAGACGGCGAAAATTGTCCCCCAGTTGCTTGTCTCAGCGAGATATTTCTTGACTCTCGTAATTGTCTAAAGACTTTTCCAATCTGCTCCATAGGCTTCCCCTTGATTCAGTATTTTCTTCATTTTATCATATTTTTCAGAAAATTCATCAAAAACTTGCCAAATTGTCAGAATTATGAGAAAATAGAGGATATTTATCACGTGGAGGGACTGTAATGAGAGACGATATCAAAATCAATGACCGTGCTTTGGCCTTACAAGACCAAATTATCGAAAAACTAGAGAAGGTTTTTGATACAGATGTGGAATTGGATGTTTACAATCTAGGGCTGATTTATGAAATCAATCTGGATGAAACTGGTCTCTGCAAGATTGTCATGACTTTCACTGATACTGCCTGCGATTGTGCCGAAAGCCTGCCTATCGAAATCGTCGCAGGTCTGAAACAAATCGAGGGTATCGAAGATGTCAAGGTTGAAGTTACCTGGTCGCCTGCTTGGAAAATCACACGAATCAGTCGCTACGGCCGTATTGCCCTTGGACTGCCACCTCGTTAATACTCTTCAAAAATCTCTTCAAACCACGTCAGCTTAGCCTTATCGTATAGATGTTACTGACTTCGTCAGTTCTATCTGCAACCTCAAAACGGTGTTTTGAGCTGACTTCGTCAGTTCTATCTGCGACCTCAAAACAGTGTTTTGAGCAACCTGCGCCTAGCTTTCTAGTTTGCTCTTTAATTTTGATTGAGTATAAGCAGGCAAATCACTTTTGGAGATGAAAAGAAGCAAGCCGAGATTGGCTTGCTTTTTGAGTTTATTTTTTACCTGACTTGTCCATATTCCAGAAGTCTGTCACGGCTCCGCGTGAAGCAGATGATACGATGTGGGCATATTTACCAAGGACACCACGGCTATAAAGTGGTGGCAAGGTTGTTTCTGCCTTGCGTTTTTCAAGTTCTTCTTCGGATACGGCCATGGAAATTTCTTTGGTATCTTGGTCAACCGTAACGATATCGCCTGTACGAAGGTAGGCAATTGGTCCACCATCCTGAGCTTCAGGAGCGATATGTCCAACAACCAGACCATAAGTACCACCAGAGAAACGTCCATCTGTCAAGAGGGCCACCTTATCTCCTTGACCTTTACCAACAATCATTGATGAAAGTGACAGCATCTCAGGCATACCAGGACCACCCTTAGGTCCAACGAAACGAACAACGACTACATCGCCATCAACGATTTCATCTGTCAGAACGGCCTGAATCGCATCTTCTTCTGAGTCAAAGACCTTAGCTGGACCAACGTGACGACGCACTTTAACACCTGATACTTTGGCAACCGCACCGTCAGGGGCAAGGTTCCCGTTCAAGATGATAAGCGGACCATCCGCACGTTTTGGATTTTCAAGTGGCATAATAACTTTTTGACCTGGTGTAAGGTCTGCAAAGTCAGCTAAGTTCTCAGCGACAGTCTTACCAGTACATGTGATGCGATCTCCATGAAGGAAACCATTTGCCAACAAGTACTTCATAACCGCTGGGACACCACCGACTTCGTAGAGGTCTTGGAAGACATACTGACCAGAAGGTTTCAAGTCGGCCAAGTGAGGCACACGTTCTTGGATCGTATTGAAGTCCTCAAGTGACAAATCAACATTGGCAGCATGGGCAATGGCAAGCAAGTGAAGAGTGGCATTTGTAGAACCACCGAGAGCCATCGTTACAGTGATGGCATCTTCAAAGGCTTCACGAGTCAAGATATCTGATGGTTTGAGACCAAGTTCCAACATCTTAACAACAGCACGTCCTGCTGCTTCGATATCTTCTTTCT
Organism: uncultured Streptococcus sp.; assembly: GCA_963522215.1. GTDB lineage: Bacteria > Bacillota > Bacilli > Lactobacillales > Streptococcaceae > Streptococcus. The sequence goes on from CAUQXM010000037.1 coordinate 4,690, forward strand.
TGTCAGCTGATTCAGCTGGGTGAGATGAAGACCCTGGCAAACTCATACCGAGAACTTCGATAGCAGTCGCCATGGTATTAGCTGTGTACATACCACCACAACCACCAGGGCCAGGGCAGGCATTACATTCAAGACGTTTTACGTCCTCAGCTGTCATGTCACCATGGTTCCATTTTCCGATACCTTCAAAAACAGAAACCAAGTCAATGTCTTTACCATCAAGATTTCCCGGTGCAATAGTTCCACCATAGGCGAAAATAGCTGGGATATCCATATTGGCAATAGCAATCATAGAACCAGGCATGTTCTTGTCACAGCCACCGATAGCGACAAAGGCATCGACGTTGTGACCACCCATAGCCGCCTCGATTGAGTCCGCAATGATATCACGAGATGTCAAAGAGAAACGCATACCAGGCGTTCCCATGGCAATCCCGTCCGCTACAGTGATAGTCCCAAACTGCACAGGCCAAGCACCTGCAGATTTGACACCTTCTTTGGCCAATTTCCCAAAATCATGCAAGTGAATGTTACATGGTGTATTTTCCGCCCAAGTCGAAATCACTCCCACAATCGGTGTTTCAAAGTCCTTATCTGTCATACCAGTCGCACGAAGCATGGCACGGTTTGGTGATTTAACCATGCTGTCATAAATGCTACTGCGGTGACGTTTATCTAATTCAGTCATTTGTTCCCTCCCATTTCAGTTTTTACTATTATAGCACATTTTAAAAGCAATGAACAGAAGAAAATTCTTGAATTTTCAGAAAATTCTATATACATATAAACATTTTAAATTAAAAACAACAAAGCGGATCAGGGCACTTTCTGATGACCAGAATATGCTTTTAATCCGCTTGCTTTAAATAACGTAATGTAATTTTTACAGAAATTCTTTCAGATAAGTGTATTTAACATCTATCTTGCATTATAAAACTCTAGAACTTTCTCTTTTATATTCGATTCACTCAAACCATACTCATTAAGAAGATAATCCATTTTCCCTACTTGACCGAATCTTTCTTGAACACCCATCCGATGAATTTTTGTTGTTCCATCATCAGAGAATAATTCACATAAAGCACTACCAATTCCACCTATCTGATTATGGTTTTCTACAGTAAATATAGTTTTTCCACTTAACATTGTTTTTATCTGTTCTGGTATTGGTTTGATTCTAAATAAATCTATGACACCTACTGAATAACCTAATTTAGACAGTTCATCCGCAACTCGAATACTTGGAGCAACCATTATGCCAGAAGCAACTATTGCAACATCTTCACCATGTCTTAACTCAATGTAGCCTTTAGAAAAATCTTCTCCACCTTGATATACAGCCTCGGGAGCTTTTCTAATTGTTCGAATATATTTTAGTCCTTTTAAGTCTAATGTCTGGTTCAAGATTTCACGAAATTGGATATCATCAGTTGCTTCGAAAATGATTGATTTAGGAATTAAACGTAACAATCCAATTTCTTCAAATGGCATATGTGTCCCACCATTCATTTCCGCAGTTACTCCTGCATCTGATCCAATCACAGTGGCATCCAATTGTGCGTATCCAAGAGAAATAAATAATTGATCAAATACTCTTCGTGAAGCAAAAGGGCCAAATGTATGAAGATAAGGTCTAAACCCCTGAATAGATAAACCTGCTGCAAGGCCTACCATTTCTGCTTCCATAATCCCAACATTCACATAACGGTCTCCAAAGTCCTTTTCAAGATTATTAGTAGCCATCGAACTTGACAAATCTGCTTCTAAAACCACTATATCAGAATAACTTTGGTTAGCCTCTAGAAGGAAATCTCTATACACATGTCGTAATTCTTTCGTACTTCTCATCATTCTGTTTCCTCCAATTCCTGACTTAATCTTTCTACAACTGAAGTTAACATTTGTCTCTCCTCTACAGTAGGGCGGAGATGATGATTGGATTTCATTTCTTCCAGCTCTCGAACCCCTTGACCTTTAATAGTATCTAATACAATACACTTAGGTGATAAATTATTTGACTGTTTTAATTGAACAATCCCTTCATAAATTTCTTTAATATCTGAACCATTGACCCTAATGGATTCAAATCCAAATGCTGAGAATTTTTCTACAAAATCACCTGGATTACAAATATCTTTTGTAAAACCATCTAATTGTTTTTTGTTATCGTCTACAAATACAATTAAATTAGATAACTGTTGATGAGAAGCAAACTGTATAGCCTCCCAACATTGTCCCTCATTTAACTCACCATCTCCAACAATAGCATAGGTATAAAAGGGACTTTTTCTTATTCTCTGACCATATGCAAGTCCGGTCGCGACACTAATTCCTTGTCCTAGAGAGCCAGTTGTCATATCTATGCCCGGCGTTAAATTTCTATCAGGATGAGACGGTAATTTGGTCCCATTTGTATTTAAAGAATATAAGAATTCTTTATCAAAGAAACCATTCAAATAGAGTGTGCTGTACAAAGCAGGTCCAGCATGTCCCTTGGATAAAACAAAATAATCTCTATCTCGTGATGCAAATATTTCTGGAGTCATCGGCATTATTTCACCATAAAGCACTGCTAAAACTTCTACTATAGACAGACTCCCTCCATAATGGCCGAATCCAAGATGATTCAATGTTCTAAGAGTATTTAATCGAATTTTTGTTGCAAATTTTCTTAACTCATCTTCTCTATTTTCACTTAAAATCATCCCTTATTCCTCCTTTGCAGATGGCTTTTTAATAAAGGATACTCCAAACATAACTGCTAGAATAAGAACAAGACCAATAACAATGCCTGCTTGTGAGCCAAATTGATTCAACATTCCTAAAATAATTCCTGATAGACCAAAATCTGCATCTGAGAAAGTTGATCCTTGGAAACCAAGTCCTCCCAAAACTGGCATTAAAAAGACTGGAAGAAAACTAATTAAAATACCTTGTAAAAATGCTCCAATAGTAGCTCCACGAACACCACCAGATGCATTCCCAATGACACCTGCAGTCGCTCCACAGAAGAAATGAGGCACAACACCTGGTAAAATAACAACCGTTCCTGAAGCAATCATAATTGCCATACTTACTAAACCACCAACAAAACTAGAGATAAATCCAATTAGAACTGCATTGGGTGCATAAGTATAAACAATCGGACAATCCAAAGCAGGTTTTGAATTAGGTACAAGACGCTCTGAAATACCTTTAAAGGCTGGAACAATTTCACCCAAAATAAGGCGAACACCTGCTAAAATAACAAATACACCTGCTGCAAATTGACCTGCTAATTGTAAAGCATAAACTAGACCACTTGTACCATTACTGATTTCTTTTTCTATATATTCTGACCCTGCAAAGATAGCTACAATAATGTAAATAACTGCCATAGATAAAGTAATACTAACAGTACTATCACGTAAAAAAGCTAAACTCTTTGGGAATTTAATGTCCTCTGTTGATTTTGATTTGTCACCGATAAGGCTACCAGTGAAACCACTCAACCAATATCCCAAAGAACTGAAATGACCTAAAGCCACCTTGTCATTTCCAGTTAATTGAACCATATATTTTTGTACAAATGCTGGAGAAATACTCATAATAATACCGAGTGCTAATCCTCCTAGTAAGATAAGAGGCAAACTAGTAAAGCCAGCAACTGATAAAATGACCGCAATCATACACGCCATATATAGAGTGTGGTGCCCTGTTAAAAAGATATATTTGAATCGAGTAAAACGAGCGATTAAGATATTGAACACCATACCTGCAAACATAATCATTGCAGTAGCTGAGCCATATGTTGTTAAAGCTACAGCTACAATTGCTTCATTATTTGGTACAACTCCAGATAAATGAAAAGCATGCTCAAACATGGTACCAAATGGATTTAAAGAATTTTGCACAATTCCTGCACCACCAGATACAACTAAGAAACCAACAAAGGTCTTAATTCCGCCTTTAATAATGTCAGGTAATTTCTTCTTCTGAAGAACTAATCCTAAGATTGCAATTAAAGCTACTAAAATAGCTGGTGTACTAACAATATCCAATATGAACTTCATCATGACGCTAGCCTCCTATATAAGTTCTTTTTCTTCACAAATTTTAGTAATTAATTCTCGTAGCTCGTCCATATCAATAATACTATTTAAGATACGAACATCTCCAAGATGACTAGCTGAATCAGCTAGATCACGACCAACAATCCAAATATCAGCTGCATTTGGATCTGCTCCACCTAAATCATAGTGTTCAACTTCTACATCTGAAACATTCAAATCACTCAATACAGATTCAATATTCATCTGTACCATAAAACTTGAACCTAATCCTGAACCACAAGCTGTACCAATTTTTAACATTATCTAATCCTCCTGTTTAATTATCATTTCAATGTCATCATAGTTTTTTGATGATATTAAAGTTTGAACATGATTTTTATCTCTTAAAATTGTTGTTAAATGTGACAAAGCCTTTAAATGACTCTCATTATCAATGGCTGCAATACAAATCAACAATCTTACCTCTTGTTCTGGATTATCCAATAAATAAATCGGTTCTTCCAAAACTAACATTGACATTCCTATTTCATTCACACCTTCATCTGGCCGAGCGTGAGGAATTGCTACTCCCTTCCCTAAATTAATAAAAGGCCCAAACTCTTCTACTTTTTGAATCATTGCCTCAGGGTAGTTCTCAGTTATCTTATGTTGATCCAAAAGCGGTTTAGCTGCTAAACGAATTGCCTCCTTCCATCCTAATTTTTCCGAACTAACCTGATAAGTTTCTTTTGTAATTAATTCTTCTAACAATGGTAACACTTCCTTTCTGTTCATTTCTTGATAGAGATACCTCTTTAATGCTAATTTTAACTCTAATTCTTGTGTGATTACACTATATCGTCTTACTATGCTAATTATCTGATTAAGCTCAATATCTCGATAATCTGTATCTGGGAAATCTTTTGATACCAATTCAACTAACTGTGTTGTTTGTTCTTCCGTCATCATAACAGAAACTAGATAATTTGGCTTCTCTGTATCCACCTTTATAGTAGAAAAAACCATATCATAGTCACTACTAGTTTTCGCATATAAATCATCAATCTTTGAGGTTCCTATAAACTCAATTTGAGGGAATAATGCTAATAGATTCTCTTTTATCATCAATGAAGAACTAATTCCATTAGGACAGATAATTGCTGCTTTATAACATTTTTGAGGCAAATTGTCTGCTTTCTTTAAATATCCTCCAAAATGGATAACAAAATATGCTGTTTCACTATCAGGTATGGGCTTGTCAATAGCGTCCATCAAGGGAGTCAAAGAACCTTTTACTAGTTCAAATAAATCAGGATAATGTTCTTTAACATGCAACACATATTCATTTGAACTAGGTAAGCCGAACTTTAATCTATAGTAAGCCGGTATAAGGTGGCGGCGAAGATTTTCTCTCAATACTTCTCTTTGTTTAAAATGTAACAAAGAAATATCTTCCATTCTACTTATAATAGCCTCTGTTAATTTATTAAAGTAAACCGGAGCAACATCTACTTCACCTTCAAAGCAACTTGATAATAAAACTGTGATATAGCGATAATCATCCTCTGAAAATACCGTATCTATAATTCCCAAATCAACTACTGTATCCAATAAAATAGTCGTTATATCTTGAATAATAGGAGATACTAGTGTCTCTGAAAGACATACTCTTTCAACATCCCTTTGATACCTACATATAATGAATACTAAACCGAAAAGGCAAACTTTTAATTGATTAACAATAGGTACTATCTGTAGCTTTTCATAATAATCTTTAACTACCTGATCAATCAAATCATAAGTTAATGAATACCCCCAACTGGATAAAACATAATCCAACCCCCAAATCCCTATGGAGGATTCCAGCAACTCACTAACCATTTGAAAAGCTAAACGGTGCTTATTCCACTCTGAACCGTGTAAAGTATAACCTTTTGCTCTACTGTACCCTAGCTCCAAATCATTATCTAACATAATCTTTCTTAATGATTGAATATCAGATAAGGTTGTATTCTTACTTACTTTCAAAAAGTCTTGGTAATGATTATTCGATATAAAATCTAATCGGCAAAAAGTGTAAAGATAGATTAATGCTAAGCGAGTCGACTTTGGTAAAACCAATTCATCCGACTTAATAATATCTGTCAAAGACTGCTTCGTACGATTTGATAAACTATAGCGACCTTGTTTTTTATCCAGCACTATCCCTTTATTAGCTAGATAAGGCACTAAATAATCTATTCCTTCTTTGACTTCCTTTATAGGTAAGCTCACCTTAACAGATAATTCATATAATGATAGCTCACAATGATCCATCAAAGTCATCAAAATAACTAGTGCTCTATAATCAAACATTTCTCTCCCTTTCTAACTACAATTATAGTGTAAAAGTTATAAGAATAAAAGAGTATTTCAGCACAATATAATCTCACCTACTACAAGTAATTATTGGGCTGAAACTTTTTAGTAATTATTTTTCAACTTTCTATTGACTTTTAAAAACAAAGTGATATCATTTAGGTTTTAGTAATATCAACTGAGTAATATCTTCTAATTTTTTCATCTTTTTTTGTCAAGTAACTTTACTTTACAAAAAAAATGTGTTATCCTAGTATGGTTGATGAAAATCAGTAGATTGAATCGAATATAAATACCTAAAGGAGAAATCAAAATGGCAGTACCTGCACGTCGCACTTCAAAAGCGAAGAAAAACAAACGTCGTACACACTACAAAGTAACAGCTCCATCTGTAAACTTTGACGAAACTACTGGAGATTACTCACGTTCTCACCGTGTATCACTTAAAGGATACTACAAAGGACGTAAAATCGCTAAAGCTGCATCAGCTGAATAATAGAAGGGAGATACCATGCGCGTAAATATTACACTTGAACACAAAGAATCTGGTGAACGCTTGTACCTTACTTCTAAAAACAAACGTAACACTCCAGACCGTCTTCAATTGAAGAAATACTCACCAAAACTTCGCAAACACGTTGTGTTTACAGAAGTAAAATAATATAACATACAGAAAGCCTATGAAATCAACATTTCTAAGGCTTTTTCTTTTAAATTTAGCAAAATAACTGAATTTTAACTGATTATGATTGTTCATATCAAATAGGGGAATGTTTTTGATATAATTATTTTGAAAAACATTAAGGAGCTTAATATGAAGAAGCCTATAAATAATAATTGGGGAGAAAAAATTTCTGAAGTCTCTAAACAAATCAAAGAATTTAAAATAACTTCTTTTTATATGTTAAGTACAGACTTATATAAAATTAATAATAAAAAATTAACACAAATTATTACTAAAAAATTTAAAAATCATCCAGCCACAATAATGGTTTTAATAGGTACCAAAGATGGTCAACTTATTGCTAAAAAAAATGAATTTTGGAATATTCCCTCTGAGATACATCATTTGAAAGAAGCGATTGATGAAAAGACTAATGACTATCTTGACTTATACTTTATTAAACTTGAGAAGGAAAAGCAAAATTGGTTAAATAACGCAGAAGGTAATAAATTTATTAAATTTATCTTCACTCCTCTTATAGAATTTGGTAAAAAGAGCGAAATATACCTCTACTTTGTAACACTTACCGTATATCAAAATGGGGCAATAGTAATTGATTTATTTGAAGATTTGAGAGATTCTTTTTATAACATCGATTTTCTACACCCGTATACCAAAATGATAGCCAAACTCTTTCCTGATTTTAAAAATAAAAATAAAGCATACTCTTTGAACTCTTCTCAACAGTTAGATGATATTTTAAATTATATAAAAAAAGAATTATCTTCAATAAACGGAGGAATTCAACTAAGCGAACGTTTTTTTACACTCCACTTCATTACCAATATGAAAGATATGAATAAATTAGAATTCTTTAAAAAAGACAAATTGTATACTTGGATGATTAATGCTCCATATACTTCGCATGCTCTATCCTCTATGAATAAATCAAAATATTACATAGCAGACTATTTTGATTTAGAATACATTAACTACATAAACAAAGGCGCTAATTATATCATTTGGAATAACAATGATTCTAATAATTTTGAGTTCAATTTTCTACAACAAGCTAGTTTCTTTTTGGCTTCTGCTACCCCGTTTTTTCAATTAGTTTGCCTTGAAGAAACTATTATGGACGGACTTGAAAAATTCCACCTCTCAAACGAAAAACATCTTATTAATTTTAATGAATGGGCTCACAATTATAAAAAATCATATATTTTTATGTACCGACTTAATTATAGACCTATTTTTGAACTTTTTAATCATCTTAAAGAGCACTCTGATTTCACTCACGATGAATATGTAGAAAAAGTAAAGCAAGAGGAATATGACTTAATTAAAGAAAAATATCAATTTAATGAATTACGAAATACTAAACTTATGGAAGCAATACTTTTTATTATTGCTTCCGTATCTGTTCTTCAAGTAATAAATATCTTTACTAATAACATTGAGATTTTATTGATAAGTTTAGCTAGTCTTATTGTTATTTCTATTTTTATAATCATATCAAGAAATCTAAAATAGCTGAATTTTAACTGATTATAATAATCAAGAGATTATTTTAGACAAATCTATCATAACTTGTTCAATCTTATGTTTTCCTTTTTGCATAACATGAAGATAGATTTTTTCTATTTCTCTACTATCTTCTGAATGTCCCACAAACTCTCGAATAACGTTTAAGCTTACATTCTTATCAGCCATGACTGAAACAAAACTATGTCGGAACATATGGGGAACTATGTGAACAGGCCTACCAAAATCAACTAGGTCATCAATATCCTTATAGGATTTTCCACTTTTCTTATTATACTTAGCGGACTGACTAGTTCCACCTCTTAAGAACATTGAAATTTCTGTATGATACAATGGACTGCCCTGCTGGTTCTTCCCTTTTATGTATACCGAAGTTAAGTAAGCATTCAATACGAAGAATCAATACAGAAGAAAAACGCTGATTCAAGCGTTTTTTCTTTTTGTTTAATTCAGTACATTGAAAAAAATCATTCGAATGACTACATTTTTGACTATATTTTTTGTGAAATAAACTAGATGTTCGGATATATAGAAAAATCCAAAATCCCCTGCAAATCTACATTACAGGGGACTTGTGTATTATTCTTGTACTTCTTTCTGAGCGGCCTTTCCTTGGTCTAGAAGGGCTTGGACGATTTTCTCATCGCGTAGTTTGACAGAATCGTTGATCATTTCTGCGGACTTGACAATGGTTGTTTCTAGTTGGGCACGTTTCTGACGACCCAATTCAATAGCTGCGACGATACCTTGGTTTTGAGCGACCAGACTTTCAGCCAGTTTAGTAACCGATTCGACAGCGACTGTCGGGCTTTGGGCAATTCGTTCCATCTGCGGAATCACTTCTTTGCTGGTCTCAGCTAGCATCTGAAGGGCAGCATTGTTGGCATTGACAATGGCATCTGCCACGACACCTGATTTCATTGATTGTTGCAAAATACCCAGTTGGGCAATAGAAAGCTTCATTGTCGGAATCGTATTACGACGAAGCATGCCCAATTTTTGGCGCATATCAGATGACACCTTCACAAGATTGCGCATCTGAGGTGTTGTTGCCCAGGCAACATAGAGACGGCTGACATACTCAGTGTGCTGTTGTTCGAGGGTATTAACCACTTCAGCCATGCGGGCCAATTCTTGAGATTTAGTCTGGTATTCTACCGTACTTGTATCGAGTTGGTCAGCTTGGGCCTTTAGTTCGGCAGCGCGCTTGCCAGCTTCTGTCTGGCTGGCTTCGATAAAGGAAATCACTCCCACTAGATTTTCAATGGATTTGGTATTGTCCTCAATCAACATCTCAGCTGAGACGATATTTCGAGCTAGCACATCTTCTTGCTTGACCACTGCGGCAGCCATGCCATCAAGCTTTTGCTCCACTGTTTTTGAGTCAAAGTAAAATTCTTGTAGCGTATTTTTACTCTTGTTAAACAATCGTTGCAAAAAGTTTGGCTTCTCTTCTAACTCAGCAATTTCAGCGTTCTTGTATTTGACGACAAAGCCTTGCAACTCACGGTTGGTGTTCTTGAGTAGATCATCCACTTGGGGAATCTGCAGTTTCTTTTGTTCTGACAAGATACGATTGACCGTATTATTCACACCTTCTACAGCAGATTGTCCAAAATCCAAAAGAGCATTTTGATTTGTGACAAATTGGTCTACTAACTGGGGCACGTGCGCCTTGATTCCTTCTTGCTGCTCAGGGCTCAACTTTTCTAAGAAGGTCAAGGTCTTGTCTGAGCCAGTATTTGTCTCGATGATTTGGGTTGTTTTATCCACCTTAGCTACCGTATTATTGGCAATCTGGTCAATATCGAAATTAAATTCTGTCATGGTTACTCCTTTGTTTCTAACCTATTCTTTACGATCTTTTTCTAGGATACGCAGACTGATATCAAAATCACGCATATCTGTTTCATTGAGTTCTCTCAAGACTTGGTCCAGCTCAAGGTCAAATTGTTCGATAGCTGCTTTAGCTTGCTCTAAGCGTTCTTCTGCCCGATTATAGTTTTTAGGATTGGCCTTAATCTTTAAATAGCCTTCTAAAATCGTTTGGAATTTCTCCATCTTCAAACTATGAATAGCAGTCAATTCTTCCTTATCACCCTCAGCCGAGGTAGCAATCTTGTCTAAAATAGCCTGATGATCAATAGCAATATTGGCCAAGGTCTGGGACAATTCTGGAGCTAATTCCTCTGGCTCCGCATTTTCAAGATCTACCTGACTTTCTCTATCCAAACGTTCTAGCTGAACATCGATGTTTGCCCTTACTGTACGAACCTTTTTGTCAATACGGTTGTAGACATCAGCATCGATATAGGACTTGAGACGATCCGCCTCCTGATGAATTTCCCGCAGTTCGATTAATACTTGATTGGCCAGACTCTTATAGGAATCTGAACCTTTTTCTACCAAGATTCCCTCTAACTGCTGAATATCCTTGTCCGCCTGACGAATCCGAGCTTTTAGAAGCTCAATTCGATCATCTAGAGAGGCATCCTGCAAAAGAGGATAGCGCCAACGTTTATAGAGACGATAACCACCATAGCCTAGCAGGACACAAGCCGCAAGCGGAAGAGCATATTGAACCAAAAGGCCCAGTAAGAACAAGAAGCCCCAAAAATAGAGACAGCCTTTCCAAAAACCATTACCCGATTTCATAAACATTCCTTATTTTCAATTTATAAGTCTATTTTAGCACAAAAGACAAAAATGAGGGCGAAAATCCCTAGAAAAGAGTTGATTTCTTTGCTGTAGAATGGAACTTGGTAGCGCGTGTGCTAATGTCAGTGAAGCGGACTCAAACCACAAACACACTCTGATGAATATCAAAACAAAAGCTTGAAATATCGGAGGGGTTGTGTTAGAATGAAAGCATAAAGGGAAAATAATGCTTCTAGCATATATAACTAAAAAGCCCCACCGTGCCACCGATGGGGTTTTTTGCTACCCTCTAAAAGGGTTAAATGCTACTTACTACGTCTCTTTATCCATAGCTTGAAAAGCTCAGATAGTACGTTAACAAGTAACGGAGCTAGAAAAAGGGAAAATAATTCTAGCATATATAACACCTCCCTTCCTTAAAGTGAGGGGGCCAAAATATTATATCATACCAGATTTATATCATCAACATCGCTTCATTCTTGGAATAGATAGACTTAGATACAAAAATAACCTTACTAGCAAATCTCTAAGCAAACCCAGAAATCAACGTTTTAAGACAAAGCAAAAAGCCCACTGTTGTAGGCTTTCTGTAAGATATTTCTTAAAATTAAAGCATTTTGTTGTAGAATTCAACGACAAGTGCTTCGTTGATTTCTGGGTTGATTTCGTCGCGTTCTGGCAAGCGAGTCAATGAACCTTCCAATTTTTCAGCGTCGAATGATACGAATGCTGGACGTCCAAGAGTAGCTTCTACTGCTTCAAGGATTG
>CAUQXM010000038.1:0-15524 GCA_963522215.1 uncultured Streptococcus sp.
AAGACAATATGAGGAGAAAGATGAAAGAAAAAGGATTTTGGGAGGGGGCGCAGGCGGCCATGCCAACGGCCCTTGGTTATGTCAGTATTGGCTTGGCCTGTGGGATTATTGGTGCGCCCTATGTGACACCTGTTGAGATGGGCTTGATGAGCCTCTTTGTTTATGCTGGGAGTGCCCAGTTTGCCATGTTGGCACTGATTGCGGTTCAAGCACCTGTGGCAGCTATTGCTATGACGGTCTTTTTGATTAATTTGCGTCTCTTTTTGTTGAGTTTGCATGCGTCAACCTATTTCCGTCATACCAGTCTCTGGCAAAATATCGGTATGTCTAGTATCTTGACGGATGAGACTTATGGCGTTTTGATGGGCGAGTTAGCCCATACAGACAAGGTCAATCCTATGTGGATGCACGGAAACAATCTCAACAGCTATGTGGCTTGGTTTGTGGGAACAGTTGTCGGAACGGCTCTGGGTGGTCTGCTGCCAAATCCAGAAATCTTTGGCTTGGATTTTGCCCTGGTTGGGATGTTCATTGGAATTTTTGCTTCGCAATTCCAGATTATGCAAAGACGGATTCCTGTCCGCAATCTGCTCATTATCCTAGCAGTTGTTGCGGTGTCCTTCTTTTTACTCTTAACAGTGGTGTCTCAGTCGCTAGCTGTTCTGTTTGCGACCTTGCTAGGTTGTACAATGGGGGTGGTTTTAGATGGTCAGTAAGTATCTTTTATTAGCAGTTATTTTCTCTGGCTTGGTGACTTGGATTCCCCGTATGATTCCCTTCATCTTGGTCAAGTATAAGGGCTTGCCTGCAATCGTTGAGCGTTTTTTGAAGTTCTTGCCTGTTTCTATTATCTTTGCCTTGATTCTTTCAAGCGTAGTGACAGGCAAGGTTGGGAGTCTTCCTCAAATCAAATGGCTGGACTTCTTAGCAGTCTTTCCAACGGCTTGGGTAGCCTTTCGCTACCGCAATCTAGTTGGAACAGTTCTCTTTGGAGTGGTTTTGATTGCAGTCTTGCGTTCGGTCTTTTAAATCAGCCATAAAGAAAACCTATCACAGAGATAGATATCATATAATGGCGTAAATGGTCTTTTTCTGTTAAGATTATAAGGTATTCTATTTTGGAGGAAATGACATGAAAAAAATCGTTAAATACTCATCTCTTGCTGCCTTAGGACTTGTTGCTGCAGGTGTGCTTGCGGCTTGCTCAGGTGGTGCTAAGAAAGAAGGAGAAGCAATTAGCAAGAAAGAAATTATCGTTGCAACCAATGCTTCACCAAAACCATTCAACTATGAAGAAAATGGTGAATTGACTGGTTATGAAATTGAAGTGGTTCGCGCTATCTTTAAAGACTCTGACAAGTATGATGTCAAGTTTGAGAAGACAGAGTGGTCAGGTGTCTTTGCGGGTCTTGACGCTGACCGTTACCAAATGGCAGTTAACAACATCAGCTACACCAAAGAACGTGCTGAAAAATACCTTTATGCAGCTCCAACAGCTAAAAACCCTAACGTTCTTGTAGTGAAGAAGGACGACTCTAGCATCAAATCACTTGATGATATCGGTGGAAAATCAACAGAAGTTGTTCAAGGGACAACATCTGCTAAACAGTTAGAAGACTACAACAAACAACACTCAGATAATCCAACTGTCCTTAACTATACTAGAGCTGACTTCCAACAAATCATGGGACGCTTGAGCGATGGCCAATTTGACTACAAGATTTTTGATAAAATCGGTGTTGAAACAGTTATCAAGAACCAAGGTTTGGACAACTTGAAAGTCATTGAACTTCCAAGCGACCAACAACCTTACGTTTACCCACTTCTTGCTAAAGGTCAAGATGAGTTGAAAACATTTGTAGACAAACGTATCCAAGAACTCTACAAAGACGGAACTCTTGAAAAGTTGTCTAAACAATTCTTTGGAGACACTTATCTACCAGCAGAAGCTGATATTAAATAATTTCTTGAAATCATCCATTCTGAACAAGATGGGTGATTTCTCAGTTTTTAGGGATATAGTTTTAAACTATATATCTGACTACATAATAACAATTTGTGAAATCAAACAAATTGTGAGATACTAGTACGGTATTATTTTTAAGGAGAAAGAATCATGAAAATCAAAAAATGGCTTGGTGTAGCAGCCCTTGCTACAGTCGCAGGTTTGGCTCTTGTAGCTTGCGGAAACTCAGAAAAGAAAGCAGACAATGCAACAACTATCAAAATCGCAACTGTTAACCGTAGCGGTTCTGAAGAAGCTCGTTGGGATAAAGTTCAAGAATTAGTTAAAAAAGACGGTATTACTTTGGAATTTACAGAGTTCACAGACTACTCACAACCAAACAAGGCAACTGCTGATGGCGAAGTAGACTTGAACGCTTTCCAACACTATAACTTCTTGAACAACTGGAACAAAGAAAACGGGAAAGACCTTGTAGCGATTGCAGATACTTACATCTCTCCAATTCGCCTTTACTCAGGTTTGAATGGAAGCGACAACAAGTACACTAAAGTAGAAGACATCCCAGCAAACGGAGAAATTGCTGTACCGAACGATGCTACAAACGAAAGCCGTGCGCTTTACTTGCTTCAATCAGCTGGCTTGATTAAATTGGATGTTTCAGGAACTGCTCTTGCAACAGTTGCTAACATCAAAGAAAATCCAAAGAACTTGAAAATCACTGAATTGGACGCTAGCCAAACAGCTCGTTCATTGTCATCAGTTGACGCTGCCGTTGTAAACAATACCTTCGTTACAGAAGCAAAATTGGACTACAAGAAAGCACTTTTCAAAGAACAAGCTGATGAAAACTCAAAACAATGGTACAACATCATCGTTGCGAAAAAAGATTGGGAATCATCACCAAAAGCTGATGCTATCAAGAAAGTTGTTGCAGCTTACCACACAGATGAAGTGAAAAAAGTTATCGAAGAAACATCAGACGGTTTGGATCAACCAGTTTGGTAATAAGAAACAGGGAGGTGGGAGAGAAAATTCCACCTCTTGCTTTTGTATAGAGCATGGATTGTAAAGAAGACTATAGGTTCATAGAAAGGTAGAGAGAATATGGTTTTTCCTAGCGAACAAGAACAGATTGAAAAATTTGAAAAGGATCATGTAGCCCAGCATTATTTTGAGGTTTTGCGTACCTTGATTTCTAAGAAGTCGGTCTTTGCCCAACAGGTTGGACTTAAGGAAGTCGCAAACTATCTGGGTGAGATTTTCAAGCGTGTTGGAGCTGAAGTGGAGATTGATGAGACTTATACGGCTCCCTTTGTCATGGCGCATTTCAAGAGTTCGCGTCCAGATGCCAAGACCTTGATTTTCTATAACCACTATGACACTGTGCCAGCGGATGGGGATCAGGTCTGGACAGAAGATCCTTTTACTCTTTCGGTGCGCAATGGTTTCATGTATGGACGTGGGGTTGATGACGATAAGGGTCATATCACGGCTCGCTTGAGTGCTTTGAGAAAATATATGCAGCACCATGATGACCTGCCTGTCAATATCAGTTTTATCATGGAGGGAGCGGAGGAATCGGCTTCGACAGACCTAGATAAGTATCTGGAAAAACATGCGGATAAACTCCGTGGTGCGGATTTGTTGGTATGGGAACAAGGAACCAAAAATGCTTTGGAACAGCTGGAAATTTCTGGTGGAAATAAGGGGATTGTGACCTTTGATGCCAAGGTGAAAAGCGCTGATGTCGATATCCACTCTAGTTATGGTGGGGTTGTGGAATCAGCTCCTTGGTATCTCCTCCAAGCCTTACAGTCTCTTCGCGCTGCAGATGGTCGTATCTTGGTTGAAGGTTTGTACGAAGAAGTTCAAAAACCAAATGAACGTGAATTGGCTTTGGTGGATACCTACGCTCAACGAAATCCAGGGGAAATCAGCCAGATTTATGGTTTGGAATTGCCTCTCTTACAAGAGGACCGTGCAGCCTTTCTAAAACGTTTCTTTTTTGAGCCAGCTCTTAATATCGAAGGGATTCAGTCAGGTTATCAAGGACAAGGAGTCAAAACGATTTTGCCAGCAGAAGCCAGTGCTAAGCTAGAGGTTCGTTTGGTTCCTGGCCTAGAACCGCATGATGTTCTGGAAAAAATTCGGAAACAGCTAGACAAAAATGGCTTTGATAAGGTAGAATTATACTATACCTTGGGAGAGATGAGCTATCGAAGCGATATGAGCGCACCAGCCATTCTCAATGTAATCGAGTTGGCCAAGAAATTCTATCCGCAGGGTGTTTCAGTCTTGCCGACAACGGCGGGGACAGGACCTATGCATACGGTCTTTGATGCCTTAGAGGTGCCCATGGTAGCCTTCGGTCTAGGGAATGCCAATAGCCGAGACCACGGTGGAGATGAAAACGTGCGAATCGCCGATTACTACACCCATATTGAATTAGTAGAGGAGCTGATTAGAAGCTATGAGTAGAGATATTATCAAGTTAGATCAGATCGATGTGACTTTTCATCAAAAGAAGAGAACCATCACAGCGGTCAAGGATGTGACCATTCACATCCAAGAAGGGGATATCTACGGAATCGTTGGATATTCTGGAGCAGGGAAATCAACCCTTGTACGGGTGATTAACCTCTTGCAAAAACCATCTGCAGGGAAAATTACTATTGACGACGATGTGATTTTTGATGGTAAGGTTACTTTGACGGCCGAGCAGTTGCGTCGTAAACGTCAAGATATTGGAATGATTTTCCAGCATTTTAACCTCATGAGTCAGAAGACTGCAGAGGAGAATGTAGCCTTTGCCCTCAAACACTCTAGACTCAGCAAGGAAGAAAAGAAGGCTAAAGTAGCTAAGTTGTTGGACTTGGTTGGCTTGGCAGACCGTGCTGAAAACTACCCTTCACAACTATCTGGAGGGCAAAAACAGCGTGTGGCCATTGCGCGTGCCTTGGCAAATGATCCAAAAATCTTGATTTCAGATGAGTCAACTTCTGCCCTTGACCCTAAGACAACCAAGCAGATTTTGGCCTTGTTGCAAGATTTGAACCAAAAATTAGGCTTGACTGTTGTCTTGATTACGCATGAAATGCAGATTGTCAAAGACATCGCCAATCGTGTAGCAGTTATGCAGGATGGGCATTTGATTGAAGAGGGTAGTGTTCTTGAAATCTTCTCAGACCCTAAACAACCCTTGACCCAGGACTTTATCTCAACAGCTACAGGTATTGACGAAGCCATGGTCAAGATTGAGAAGCAAGAAATCGTGGAACATCTGTCTGAAAACAGTCTTTTAGTGCAACTCAAGTATGCAGGTGCTTCGACAGACGAGCCACTTTTGAATGAATTGTACAAGCATTACCAAGTAACAGCTAATATCCTCTATGGAAATATCGAAATTCTCGATGGTACTCCTGTTGGAGAATTGGTTGTGGTCTTGTCAGGTGAAAAAGCAGCGTTGGCAGGTGCCCAAGAAGCCATTCGTCAAGCAGGCGTACAACTAAAAGTATTGAAGGGAGGACAGTAAGATGGAATCATTGATTCAAACCTATTTGCCAAATGTCTATAAGATGGGCTGGGCTGGTCAGGCAGGCTGGGGAACAGCCATCTACCTAACCCTCTATATGACAGTTCTTTCCTTCATCATCGGAGGGTTCTTGGGTCTAGTGGCGGGTCTTTTCCTTGTCTTGACTGCGCCAGGTGGTGTCTTGGAAAATAAGGTCGTTTTCTGGATTTTGGATAAGATTACCTCTATTTTCCGTGCGGTGCCATTTATCATTCTCTTGGCAGTCTTGTCACCCTTCTCACACCTAATCGTAGGGACAAGTATCGGGCCAAATGCGGCTATTGTACCCCTATCTTTTGCGGTCTTTGCCTTCTTTGCCCGTCAAGTGCAGGTTGTCTTGGCTGAGCTAGATGGTGGTGTTATTGAGGCGGCTCAAGCTAGCGGAGCGACATTCTGGGATATCGTAGGTGTTTACCTATCAGAAGGTCTTCCAGATTTGATCCGTGTGACGACTGTGACCTTGATTTCCCTTGTTGGGGAAACAGCTATGGCTGGTGCGGTTGGAGCTGGTGGTATCGGTAACGTAGCCATCGCTTATGGATTTAACCGCTACAATCACGATGTGACCATCTTGGCAACCATCGTTATCATTTTGATTATCTTTGCAATCCAATTCTTGGGAGACTTCTTGACTAAGAAATTGAGCCATAAATAAAAAAGAGCCGCCGGGCTCTTTTTTAGTAATCAGATTTTCTGTGCCAATTTTTTACTCAAGGCTTGTCCAATCAAGGCACCCACTAGGGCTCCGATGACAATACTTGCTATAAATAGAAGGATGGTTCCAGGGTTTGGCGCGACCATGATACGGTCGATATATTCTTGGGATTTTCCTCTTGCTAGAAGGGTTGCCATATAGGCTTTGGGCGCAATCCACATAAGCAAGATTGGTCCTGTTGTACTAAAGGCAAAAATAATGAAAGAAAGGAAGTTCTTAGTTTGGTTCTTGTATTTTCCGAGGTTAGCTACTCCATCTGCTAGGAGGCCACAGATAATTCCAGGAAGGAAGGCACCAGCACCGTGTTTAGTTCCCAAGAAAAAGAGGGCAATGACAAGGCCGATAGTGGTAATGGCTCCAAAGCGCGGAACTTTTGCGACTAGGATCATATAGACGCTACCGCCGACAAGGGCAGTAAAGGCAGGCGCATAAAACATGTTTCCAGTTTGGTCAAAGAGATTGCCCAAAAGGACACCAATCCCCATGCAGAGGAAGTAAAGAACTGCAAAAAGCAGTGTAGTTAAGATAGATTTCTTCATGAATTGTCTCCTGATAATTTTTTCACAATTCTCATTTTACCATGGTTTGATGGGATTGTAAATGGATACTAGAAGTTTTTGAAAACGCTTGAAATATGATATAATAGTTTCATAGTTATTTTTAGGAGGATATCATGGGGAGATTTTTAGACTTTGTCTTTAATCGTTTCTTTTTAGGGATGATTGCGACAGCCTTCTTTTGGCTATTAACATTGGCAGGAGGGATTATCCTTGGTCTAGCGCCGGCTAGTGCCACCTTGATGAGCCTATATGCAGAACATGGTTATAGCTTTCGGGAATACAGTTTGAAGGAGGCGTGGTCTCTTTATAAGCAAAATTTTGTCTCAAGCAACCTGATTTTCTATAGCTTTTTAGGGGTGGATCTAGTTTTGGTCTATGGCTTGTATCTCTTGGTGCAATTGCCTCATCAGACTATTGTTCATTTGATTGCGACATTTTTGAATGTTCTAGTAGTTGCCCTGCTCTTTTTGGCCTATACAGTATCTTTGAAATTACAAGTTTATTTTGATTTGTCCTATCGAAATAGTCTCAAACTATCCTTGATTGGCATCTTTATGAGCTTAGCGGCTGTGGCCAAGGTTCTCCTTGGGACAGTGCTACTTGTGGCAATTGGTTACTATATGCCTGCCCTACTTTTCTTTGTAGGAATTGGGATGTGGCATTTCTTTATCAGTGATATGTTGGAACCGGTTTATGAAAGTATCCATGAAAAATTGGCGACAAAATAGAATGAAGCAGTTTTGGCTACATACGCTTCTAAGAACCTACAGTTCAGTGATGATGATTATTATTGCGAGTTTTGCAATCTTACTCTCTTACGCTGACTGGGATTCACGGGAAAAGGAAGCTCAAAGAGTAGCCCAACGTGTAACCACTCGAACAGTCGATGAGGTAGAGTATTATTATCGCGAGTCAGCCCAACTAGCGCAAGATTTAGTAGCCAATCAAGACCGGATACAAGGGGTTTATAAGTACTTTAGCTTGTCAACTTCTGAGTATTTCTATTGGCTGTTGGAGCATCAAGCAGCTTCGTCAACTTCTATTTCTCTGTATGAAAACATTGATGATCTTTATGTCCAAAATGACTCTATAACGGGTGTTGCAATCGTCTTGCAGGATTTTAAAGAAGTTTATGTTTCAACAAGGGATAAAAGAAGTGGTCATGTCTTGCCAGCTGAGGCCTTTAAACCAGAGGCCAATAGTTTTGGAATTCCAGTTCTGGATCCAGCAACGGATCAATCTATAGGAGTGATATACATCTCCTTGGATCCAGAAGTTTTATATCATGCCATTGACAATACCCGAGGTCATATTCCGATGGCTGTTACTGTGACATCGCCTTTTGATACGGAGATTTTTCATATTGGTGAGAGGGTCAATAGGGAACATGAGAACTGGTTTGTTGGTTTTACCTCTCATGGATATCAGGTTCAGGTGGCAGTTCCTAAAAACTTTGTTTTACAAGGAACAGTTGCCAGCTCTGCTTTGATTGTGGGTTTGAGCCTTCTCTTTATTGTCATTCTCTATCTGACTTTGAGGAAGACCTTTGCGAACTACCAAAAGCAGGTAGTGGATTTGGTGGATTCTATTCAAGCTATTGCCCAAGGGGAAGAAGGTCTTCGCATCGATACGCTTGAAAAGGATCAGGAATTGCTCTTAATCGCAGAGACCACCAATGATATGTTGGATCGCTTGGAAAAGAATATCCATGATATTTACCAGTTAGAGCTTAGTCAAAAAGATGCCAATATGCGGGCCTTGCAGGCTCAAATCAATCCTCATTTTATGTACAATACGCTGGAGTTCTTGCGCATGTACGCAGTCATGCAAAGTCAAGATGAGTTAGCAGATATCATTTATGAATTCAGTAGTCTCTTGCGTAACAATATTTCCGACGAAAGAGAAACTCTTCTCAAACAGGAATTAGAATTTTGTCGTAAATACAGCTATCTCTGCATGGTTCGCTATCCCAAGTCCATTGCCTATGGTTTCAAGATAGACCCAGGGTTAGAAAATATGAAGATTCCTAAGTTTACTTTGCAACCGCTGGTAGAAAATTATTTCGCGCATGGTGTTGACCACAGACGGACAGATAATGTGATTAGCATCAAGGCGCTTAAACAGGATGGTTTTGTGGAAATTTTAGTGGTAGATAATGGCCGTGGTATGTCGGCTGAAAAACTGACAAGTATTCGAGAAAAGTTAAGTCAGAGACATTTTGAACACCAAGCCAGTTACAGTGAACAAAAGCAGTCTATCGGGATTGTCAATGTCCATGAGCGTTTTGTGCTCTATTTTGGGGATCGCTATGCTATTACTATAGAGTCTGCAGAGCAAGCAGGTGTTCAGTATCGTATTACAATTCAAGATGAGTAGAAAGGGAGAAAATGTATAAAGTATTATTAGTAGATGATGAGTACATGGTGACAGAAGGTCTGAAACGTTTGATTCCCTTTGATAAGTGGGATATGGAGGTCGTCGCAACAGCCAGTCATGCCGATGAAGCCCTAGAATATGTTCAGGAAAATCCTGTCGATGTGGTCATTTCCGATGTCAATATGCCCGACAAAACAGGGCTTGATATGATTCGGGAGATGAAAGAAATTTTACCAGATGCTGCCTATATCCTGCTCTCAGGTTATCAGGAGTTTGATTATGTCAAAAGAGCAATGAACCTTAGTGTGGTGGACTATCTGGTCAAACCTGTTGATAAGGTAGAGTTGGGAAATCTGCTGGAGAAGATTGCAGGTCAGCTCGGCGAGAGAGGAAAGAAAAGTCAGACCCTCAGTCAAGATTTAGACGAGGCTGGATTTGTTAGTTATCTAGGAGGTAAGGAGAATTGGTGGATAGGCCTATCCAAGGAAAAACAAGGCTCTTTCACCATTCCCTACTATGTCTTGGGTCAAGACTGGCAGATTTTCATTTCTGATCAACCCCTAGATGGTTTAGTCGTTACTCCCTTTGAAGCTCCCTATCAAGAACACTTTGAACGCTGGAAGCTGAATGCTGAGAAAGCCCTCTTTTACGGTTCTGTAAATCTAAAACAGTCTGAGAGTCTCTTTGCCTATTACGAACCGATTTATAGGGTTATCATTCAGGGGAATCTCAATCAAATCGTGGAAGAGTTGAACCTTTTGGAGAAGGTGGTTCTTGAAAATACGCCGCGTGTTCCGATTACCAAACAGCTTTTTATCCAGTTTGTCATGGATGTCTTCCATTTATTTGAGCATCTCAAAGCTGATGATTTGACGGATATTGTCAAAACGATTCATGCTATTCAATCATTCGATGAACTGGTTCCTTATATCAAGGAAACTCTGACCCGCTTCTTTGGGCAATATCGTATGAATGAAAACGTGGTCAGTGTGCTGGAAGTCATTGGGCGTGATTATCAGAAAGAACTTTCCCTCAAGGATATCAGTAAGGATCTCTTTATCAATCCTGTCTATCTAGGGCAGTTGATCAAGCGTGAAACCAATTCGACCTTCGCAGAATTACTAAACAAACAACGCATTAAGGCTGCCCAACAGCTCTTGCTTTCAACTAGTGACAGTATCGAAGATATTTGTTATGCTGTTGGTTACAGTAATGTTGGATATTTCTATAAAGTGTTCCGAAAATTGTGCGGAAAATCGCCAAAAGCTTACCGAAAACAGGTAGAAACGACACTATAATATTTGTATCCCTTTACAAAAAGTGCTATAATATCAATAATAACATCAGGAGGTTCTATCATGAAAAAGAAACCAATTTATCTATGGGTCTTGCTCATCTTGTCTGCCCTTATTTCAGCTACGTCTCTGTTTGAACTTTTGAAGCCCTTGCCTAGTAAAGAAGTCCTTCGTGCTGCTCAAAAACAAGTTGCAGGGGTCAGTGCTCAGCAGGTAGAAGATAGCATTAATTTTAGCTATAGAGTGGCAGAAGCATCTCATTCTATTTTTAATGTGGCCTTGGTTGTACTATCTGCTATTTTAGTGGTAGTAGCGATTGTATTCCTTGTTCGTAAGAATTTGCAGTATGCAAACTATACTTATGTCGGCTATGTTTTGCTAGCCATTATTGGTTCGATTTATACCTATGTGACTTTACAAGACGCTTTGCAGCTGGTTCAAGATGAAACTATTCGTTTGACAATGGGTATTGGTTCAAAAGCTGTCAGCATTTTCTATATCGTCATCAATGTTCTCTTCCTAGCCCTTGTCTTCTACAAGATATGGCGTCAGCAAAAAGCCTTGGCTGAAGAAGAGGAAACAGAAGAACTTGCCTAAGTATTGACAAAAAAGAACTATCAAGTTACAATCTTGGTAGTTCTTTTTCGATTAAAAATAAAATCATGGAGGTACATATGAAGACAATTTCTTTAGTTTATATTAGTCTGAGTGGCAATACTGAAAGTTTTGTGACGCGCTTGAAAGACTATCTCTTGTCCCAGTACGAGGGAATTGAGGTTCAAAAGATTCATATCAAGGATTTGGTCAAAGAAGGCCAAGATTTCTATGAAATGGACCATCCCTATGTTGCTTTTTTGCCGACTTACCTAGAAGGTGGGAATGGCGTGGATAACGGAGATGTTGAGATTTTGACGACACCAGTGGGAGATTTTATCGCCTATGGTGATAATGCTAGTAAGTGTTTTGGTGTGGTTGGTTCAGGAAATCGTAACTTTAATAACCAATACTGCCTGACAGCCAAGCAATACAGTCAACGTTTTGGTTTCCCTGTCTTGGCTGACTTTGAAATGCGAGGCATGCTGGGAGATATCAAACGTGTCGCAGCTATTATCGCAGATTTGTATGAGTTGGAAAGTTGAGCTTAGGCTTGACTTTTTTATTATTCCAAGTGGTTTTATCAGCACTCTTACTTTTTATGCTTCAAGAGTTGATTGATATGGTCTACTTTTTTTGATGCTCTTTTATAGGAAATAGTCCAAATGATGAGGTAGACAATCGCAAACTCGATAATGAGCTGGAGGTAGAAAATCCAGTGGAAGGGGAACCAACCTGCTAGGGTTGCTAATGGGATAAATCCTACTAGCATAAGGAAGAAATGAGTCAGAGTTGCACGGAGCAAGCTCCAGTCACGGCTGAATAATCGCTTGCCAAAGTTGAAGAGAATACCAATAGCTGCCCAAATAAGTGTGCAGTAGAGCAAGACCAAGGCACCGTGAACCTGATGTTGCACCATCACCTGTCCGATCAGAGACTCGGGACTCAGTGGTGCGTAGGTATTTGGGGAATACATAAGTGAAAAGATGATAGAGAGGATGAGACCGATGAGGACACCAGTAGCTGCGTCGTGGAAGATTTGTTTTTTCATAGTTCTAATTTCTCCTTGATGATTTTTAGATAACGGCGTGAAGAGTAGGTGAAACTTTCGTTTTTTAGAAAGATTTCTACTAGACCGTTGGGGGTTAGCTTGAGATGAGAGATAGAGTCGATATTGACGATTTCAGATTGAGAAATTTGGATAAAAGTTGTTGGCAGAATTTCAAGGACCTGATAGAGTCGCAAATCAATGGTGTAGGTCTGACTCGCCGTTTCTGCTAGAACCTTCCGATTCTCGATATAGAAGCGTTGAATCTTGCCAATCTCAACGAGATAGACCTGATTATCGATTTTCCCTTTGATTTTTTCTGTTAGATCCAGATTTTCTGCGAAATCGATGACTTTCTGGACTTTATCTGTCGGCTGAGGTGCTTGAACAATCAGCTTTTCCTCTTCGTAAGTCTCACTAATCTGTAGTTCTACTTTCATAAATTTCTCTCCTTGTTTTTCATACAAAATTGTGATCACTTCTTGTACACCTTTATTAAACACTATTTTACGACACCTGGCAAGGGACTTTGTCTATGTGGAGGGATTTGGCTCCTATGTGGTGGAGCTTTTCTGTCCTATCTGAAATATGGTATAATAGCACTAATCAATTTCTAGGAAAATAGATACAGAAAGGGGCTGAAAGATGTCTCATATTATTGAATTGCCAGAGGTGCTGGCAAACCAGATTGCAGCTGGAGAGGTTATCGAGCGTCCAGCTAGCGTTGTTAAGGAGCTGGTAGAAAACGCCATTGACGCGGGTTCTAGTCAGATTATCATTGAGATTGAGGAAGCTGGTCTCAAGAAGATTCAAATCACAGATAATGGTCATGGAATTGCCCACGATGAGGTGGAATTGGCCCTGCGTCGCCATGCGACCAGTAAGATAAAAAATCAAGCAGACCTCTTTCGGATTCGGACGCTTGGTTTTCGTGGTGAAGCCTTGCCTTCTATCGCTTCTGTTAGTGTTTTGACCCTTTTGACGGCGATGGATGGTGCAAGTCATGGAACCAAGCTCGTCGCGCGTGGGGGAGAAGTTGAAGAAATCATCCCAGCGACTAGTCCTGCGGGAACCAAGGTTTGTGTGGAGGATCTCTTTTTCAATACGCCTGCCCGCCTTAAGTATATGAAGAGCCAGCAAGCAGAGTTGTCTCATATCATTGATATCGTCAACCGTCTGGGCTTGGCCCATCCTGAGATTTCTTTTAGTTTGATTAGTGATGGCAAGGAAATGACGCGGACAGCAGGGACTGGTCAACTGCGTCAAGCCATCGCAGGAATTTATGGTTTGGCGAGTGCCAAGAAGATGATTGAAATTGAGAACTCTGACCTTGATTTCGAAATTTCAGGTTTTGTGTCCTTGCCTGAGTTGACTCGGGCTAATCGCAACTATATCAGCCTCTTCATCAATGGCCGTTATATCAAGAACTTCTTGCTCAACCGTGCTATTTTAGATGGTTATGGTAGCAAGCTCATGGTAGGCCGTTTTCCACTGGCTGTCATTCATATCCATATCGACCCTTATCTAGCAGATGTCAATGTGCATCCGACCAAGCAAGAGGTGCGGATTTCCAAGGAAAAAGAACTGATGACGCTGGTTTCAGAAGCTATTGCAAACAGTCTCAAGGAACAAACCTTGATACCAGATGCCTTGGAAAATCTTGCCAAATCGACCGTGCGCAATCGTGAGAAGGTGGAGCAAACTATTCTCCCACTCAAAGAAAATACGCTCTACTATGAGAAAACTGAGCCGTCAAGGCCCAGTCAAGCTGAGGTGGCTGATTATCAGGTAGAATTGACTGATGAAGGACAGGATTTGACCCTGTTTGCCAAGGAAACTTTGGACCAATTGACCAAGCCAGCAAAACTGCATTTTGCAGAGAGAAAGCCAGCTAACTACGACCAATTAGACCATCCAGAGTTAGATCTAGCTAGTCTTGATAAGGCTTATGATAAGCTGGAGAGAGAAGAATCATCCAGCTTCCCAGAGTTGGAATTTTTCGGACAAATGCATGGGACTTATCTCTTTGCCCAAGGGCGAGATGGGCTCTATATCATAGACCAGCACGCGGCGCAGGAACGGGTCAAGTATGAGGAATATCGTGAAAGCATTGGCGATGTTGACCAAAGTCAACAACAACTCCTAGTGCCCTACATCTTTGAATTTCCTGCGGATGATGCTCTTCGTCTCAAGGAAAGAATGGCACATTTGGAGGAAGTGGGCGTCTTTCTAGCAGAGTACGGAGAAAATCAATTCATCTTACGTGAACATCCTATTTGGATGGCAGAAGAAGAGATTGAATCAGGTATCTATGAGATGTGCGACATGCTCCTTTTGACCAAGGAAGTTTCTATCAAGAAATATCGAGCAGAGCTGGCTATCATGATGTCCTGCAAGCGGTCTATCAAGGCCAACCATCGTATCGATGACCACTCAGCTAGACAGCTGCTCTATCAGCTTTCTCAATGTGACAATCCCTACAACTGTCCCCACGGACGTCCTGTTTTGGTGCATTTTACCAAGTCGGATATGGAAAAGATGTTCCGACGCATTCAGGAAAATCACACCAGTCTCCGTGAGTTGGGGAAATATTAAACTAAAAGGAAAACTATGTACGAATATTTAAAAGGAATCATTACCAAAATCACTGCCAAATACATTGTTATTGAAATCAATGGTATCGGTTATATCCTGCATGTGGCTAATCCCTATGCTTACTCAGGACAGGTCAACCAAGAAACTCAAATTTATGTGCATCAAGTCGTGCGTGAGGACGCTCATCTGCTTTATGGATTTCGCTCAGAAGACGAGAAAAAGCTCTTTCTCAGTCTGATTTCGGTCTCTGGGATTGGTCCTGTATCAGCTCTTGCTATTATCGCTGCTGATGACAATGCTGGCTTGGTTCAAGCCATCGAAACCAAGAATATTACCTACTTGACCAAGTTCCCTAAAATTGGCAAGAAAACAGCCCAGCAGATGGTGCTGGACTTGGAAGGCAAGGTAGTAGTTGCAGGAGATGATCTTCCTGCCAAGGTGGCAGTGCAAGCCAGCGCTGAAAACCAAGAACTGGAAGAAGCAATGGAGGCCATGTTGGCACTGGGCTACAAGGCAACCGAGCTCAAGAAAATCAAGAAATTCTTTGAAGGAACGACAGATACAGCTGAGAACTATATCAAGTCGGCCCTTAAAATGTTGGTCAAATAGGAGCAGAGCATGACAAAACGTTGTTCGTGGGTCAAGATGACCAATCCTCTCTATATCGCCTATCATGATGAGGAGTGGGGCCAGCCCCTCCATGATGACCAAGCATTGTTTGAGTTGTTGTGTATGGAAACCTATCAGGCTGTGCTGAGAGCTTTCTTCTATACTAATAGACGAAAGGGTGTGAAAATGATTTTT
>CAUQXM010000039.1:0-14800 GCA_963522215.1 uncultured Streptococcus sp.
TCACACTTTGGAAATATAAGGAAAGATTTCACAAGATTTTTCGATATTTAATCTTCATCTTCTTTTTTCTGTTTCAATGTCAAGGCTAAACTAGCAAGACCAAGGCTTGCCAATCCTACTATTAGGGCTTCATTGGCATCAGCAGTTCCTGTATTTGGCAATTGTTTGCTTGCTTCTTCTGATTTAACTGCTGTATTTTGGGCTGGTTTTTCTTGTGTAGGCGCTACTGCTGGTTCAGTTTTTACTTTTGTTCCAATTTCAACAATTTCTGGAATCGCCTCTTGTATGACTTCTGTTGAACGAAGACGACGCTGACCGTTTTCATCAACTTCAAAGACATGTCTCAACAGACCATCTCGTCCCTGTATGATGACTCGTTGTTCCCCAACTAGCATCTCAGCATTTTCATGCTCTTGACGATCAAAGGCAACCTTTTCCTCTTGAACTTCCAATTTAGGAGCCTTTTGTTGATCAGAATCCGGTTGATTAGTAGGTTTTGGAAGGTCTGTGTTTTGTGGTGCTGGATTGGCAGGAATGAGACCAGTACCTACTTCTACGATTTCAGGACTTGCTTCTTTCAAAACTTCTGTAGCGCGAAGCGTACGATTGCCTTGACTATCTACTTCAATCAAACGACGAATTTGTCCTTCAACTCCTTCTTGGACAAGTTGACGTTGACCGACTGTAAGATTTGGATTTGGACGTTCTTGGTGTTCGAAGGCAATACTTGTCTCTTCAATTTCTAATTTTGGAGTATCCACAACCAAATTCTTGACACCTTCAGCTGGTTCCTTGCTTGAAATAACTTTTTCTACTGGTTTAGCAGGTTGTGGTTTTTCAGCAGATTCATAAACAAAGGCATAATGAGTAAAGTGTGGTGCTGTAAAGATGACATGACTATCCGTTTGTTCAAAAGCCAATTCTACTGCTGCTTTTCCTTCAGGTAAGAAGAAGACTTTCTTCACTTTCTTATCTTTTTCAATTGGAATTTTCACAATAGAAGCGTAAGAGAGATCAACGTCTTGACCTTTTTCATCTAGACCTTCTATTTCAAAGACATGTGCATCTTCTCCAGCAAAGTATTTCTTCTCTTCAGCACTTGCTTGAACACGCTCTACTTTCAAGCCCTTGATGATAGTCTTCTCTTTATTTGAGAAGTGTACTTCAACACCTGTTTTACTATCAGAAAAGACTGCTGGCTTGTCTTCTTTCAATAAAGCAACCAGATCTTTCAGACTCTGTTTCGCTGTTGCAAGCTCCTCTGGACTCAAATCTACTTTTTCAACCAAGGCCTTGTTTTTCTCAAGAAGCGGAGCTAGGGCAGAACCTGAAGGATGGTTTGGTTTGGCAGCCAAAAGTTCTTGAGCCTCACCTGTTAAGCGATCAAGTTCTGTCTTTTCTTCCGTAAATTTCTCTTGACCATTCAGAGCTTTATGAGCTTCTGTCAATTTATTAAGTCGGTCATTGACTTGATCTTGGGTGCTAGTTTCATGGTCTTTCAACACTTGTTCGGCCGCTTCAATTGCTTTCAAGAAGGCTTCTTTTACTTCTGGTGAAGCAAAGTTATAGACCACCTTGTTCTTAGCCGCTTCAACTTCTGCTAATTTTTGTTTAAGGTATTCATCGTTCAATGCTGCTTTTGGAGATACCAAAACATCAAAGTTGACTTCATGACCTTGGTAACGAAGCGTCAAGGTTTGACGACCAGTCTTTTGAGCATCGTAACCAGTAATTTCAACTCCCTCATCAGTAAAGGAATGTTCTTCCATAGTGTCATTGCTATAAGCCACTGCAAAGCGTCCTTCAGACAAGTCTAAGCTATCACCAACTAGGTAATCTTTTTTCGGTTCCTGACTTACTTCAATTCCCAAAATAGTTTTCGGACTTGCTTCATCTTGACTAGTGACAGTCACTGACAAATTCGCATTTACTGGTTGTCCCAAGTATTGGAGAGTAAGATTTTGTTCTCCCTTATGATGCGTATCAAAACCTGATACTGATACACCCGCGTGAGTTAGGCGAATAAGTTCGTCCTCAGCTCCACCTTCATACTGAACTCGAAGAACACCACCTCTAAGGTCTAAATCCTCCCCTTCGGCGTAGCTTGTTTTCTTAGGTCCTGTTTCTAGGCTGACTGACTTGATTCTTCTGTCATCTTTTGGAACGGAAACTGCTAGGATATTACTAATTTCCTTGCCTGGCAACTGAGTACGATAGTAAAGAAGGCCAGATTGATTTGTCAAATCCAATGGTGAACTTGCTAGGTCTCCTCCAACTTCGCTCTTCAAGGTTGCAAGCGGAGTTTGAGAATTTGGATTGTCATAAACGGTAATGGTTGCTCCAGCTGGTACATCCACAAAGCCAACTTGTACCTTGTTATTGCCTAGAGAACGGGCTGCAGCCTTGGCCATCGGAATATTGACACTCTCAGTATCAAGCTTTTCATACATTTTCCAGTTATAGATACGAATAGCCTTCCATGGAGTTCCATTGTCAGAAGTGACAACATTCAAGCGCCAATCTTGAGCTGTGATTGGCTTATCAAGGGTAATATCTGTAACATGAGCTTTATTACCACGGACTTCCTTAGCCAGCTTCCATTGACCATCCGCATCTTTATAATAGAGGTCAAAATCTTTGGTGTTCATCAAACCGTCGTTTACAGATTCTCCACCAGCTCCAGCATGGTCCATCACCCATCTAACAACTGTACGTGGCTGGGTCAAACGAATATCTACACTACCACTTAATTGTCCAGAAGACCACTTGTCTGACAGACTGGTAATGGTACCATTCAACATGCCTTCGATGCCTTCCCCACCTTCTGTTTTAGGGAAGGTACTATCAATAACTGTTGCACCTGGAACGATATTTTCAGCTAGTGGTTTAGGTAGGCTGGTATCTTTTACAGTCATGCCCCAATCAAAGGTTGTGGTTGCAGCTTCTGAACGAACCCCATTTTTACCAACGGCTACAACCTTCAGTTCTTGAGTTGTACCTTGAGCACTTGCTGAGCGGCTAACTTTTGGTAGATAAATAGTTGTAGAAGATGAGCCAGTTAGTAATTTCCAGCTGTCTCCATCTTTTTCGTAAACTTCATAGAAATCTGCATCCTTGTTGCCTTTAAATTGCACAACTGCTTCCGCTTCTTGGGCATTTTTAAGGACTTGTTTGGCTACAGCTACTGTGGTTGGTGCCTGAGGAGCATCTTGATTATTGCTGATGGTCAATTGCCCCAGGTTAAATTGATAACCTTTTAAGTCTTTGTCATTTTCAAAATAGAGTTTAATACCGTAAATTGTTTTACCTGCTAAGGCACTCAAATCAAAATCATCGGTAGTCCAGTTATCTGAAACTGTCAATTCTTTACGGGCAGCTTCATCACCGTAGGTATAATCTTTCTTGGTTGCAAATTCTACATAAACCTTGGTTCCTTTGCCTCCTTTATGGGCAACATGCAATTTGGTGGTATCTGTCACCTTCAAGCGAGTAGAGTACAAATTCACATCTTGCTTGGTCGCACCTGAAAGATCCCCTGCAAATTTGAGAGAAGTTCCACCATTATAAGCATCTTCAAAATCATAGCTTGCTTTCAACTTATCACCAGTTGATTTTTGCCACCAGCGCCATGTTGGAAGAACACCTGAAACTGAACGGTAATTCCACTCAGAATCCTTAGAAACCTTACCATCTACGAACCATTTTCTACCATGACCTGTATTAAAAGAAGTAGTAAAAGTATTACCTACTGCTGGCGTGCGGTCCGCAACTAGGTTAGCAATCCCATACCAATCTTTATCACCTGGTTTTTGGCCAGTAGGATCACCTTGATAACCTGTAAAGAAGATATCTTCATTCTTATGATAATCTTCACCAGTTTTTCCTAAACTTGTAATGGTATCTGGGGCGAACAAACCAAGAGAAAGGCGTAATTTCCCATTTTCATCTAAAATATCATTCCATTTGACCTTGGTCTTGTAGGAACCACCCTGTTGCAATTCCAAACCTGCAAATACGTCATAAGGATTACGGCCAATCCAGTTGGCAGTTGTAATAGTGTAATCATTCTTAGCCTTATCCCAGTTAAAGTTAGCAAAGAAGTTATCTGCTGGAACCTTATCTCCTTCTGGTTGCATGAATTGGTAGTTGTATTCTCCCAAACCATCTTGGTGGTAACGTCCATAGTTATAAGTCATGGCATCGTACCAAGAATACTTGATTGGATGGTTTACCTTAGCAGCATATTCCTTGGTATAGAGCATAAACTGGCGCATCTTTTCTCCAAGAGGTTCAACCAAATCCCCAGTTGTTTCCTGGTTGATGAAATAGCCATCATAGCCATAATACTTGCCCATATCCACCAATTTACGGGCAATTGGGAAGCTACCATCTGGGTCTTGCTTCAAAGCTTCAGCGAATTTTTCTTGATCTGCAATACTATTAGACCAGTTGAAGAAGAGTGTACCATATACAGGAACCCCGTTACGGTGACCTGCATCAATAACATCAGGAGTTGGTACGAGGCCTTCCCAGAAGACCATTGAATCTAGATATTGCCAATAGTCAAAAGCATAGGCCTTGAACTCTTCTCCACCAACAGAAGCATGGTCTTTTGCTTTAGAATTGGTATTTGATAAGGCTTGAACTTTTGCTTCCTTACTAGCTTTTTCATTAACCAGATGGCCTGTTCGACGTGAAGCGAGGGCAACAGAGCCCTGGTTGATGGCATCATCCTCACGAGCACCTGGTTCCCATTTCAACAATTCATCCCAAGAATTAAATTTGATTTCCTTTGGTTTTAATGTTTTTTCTGTATTTTTAGGGACATCGGGCTGAACTTCTTTTTCAGCCTTATTAGCTTCTTCAGCTGGCTTAGACTCATCCCCTTGGCTAGCTGTTGCTTCTGTTCCCCTTTCAGACTTAGGTTTTGCTTCTGAAGATGGTGTTTCTGCAACCACCTCACTTGCTTTTTCCTCTGGTTTAGCTGAGCTAGCTACTTCTGCAGTTTCAGTAGTTGCAGCTTCATTGCTTGCTGGCGAAGCAGTTTCAGATGATGTCTCTGCTCCTTCTGCCTTTTCTAGCTTGTTTTCTCTAGCGTGTTCCCCTGCATTCTGCTTATCAGCTTCATTGGTCGAATGCTCGCTTTCTCCCGAAACAAGCTCTGTATTAGCTCCCTTATTTTCAGGAACAGCCGTTTCTTCTGCCAAGGCTGGACCAGCAAATAAAACAGCCCCAATCATCAACGAGCAAGCCCCTACTGATAACTTACGAATACTGTACCGACAACGTCTTTCAAAAAATGGATCCTTCATTTTCTCCTCCTAAAAGATTATTTTTTGTTTTTAAAGAAAGCGCTTAACTTTCTTCGTAAAATTTTTATCCCAATCACAGGGACCAAGATAATTCCTCCCTCATTTTAAAATATTTCCTTTGAATGTCAATATATAAAAGGAAATACCTATATCTAGGTTAGAAATTGGTAAAATTAATATAATTAAGGCCCTTTCTAACGAATTTTCTTTCTAAAATCTTAGCTTAACACTTGTTAGATTTACTTTTATCCTTTAAAATAGAATAGGAGAAATTCCGTTATTATTTTTCGGAGGAAAAAGAAATGTCCATTAATTGGCAGGAAATTTTATTTCACTTTTTAGGTGGTCTGGGACTATTCTTATATAGTATCAAGACCATGGGAGACGGTTTGCAACAAGCTGCTGGAGATCGCCTTCGTTTTTACATTGACAAGTACACTAGCAATCCCTTTTTAGGTGTTCTAGTCGGGATTGTCGTGACTGCCCTGATTCAGTCAAGTACAGGGGTTACAGTTATCACGGTTGGTCTGGTCAGCGCTAGTCTTCTAACTCTTAGACAGGCTATCGGAATTATCATGGGAGCCAACATCGGAACCACCGTTACTTCCTTTATCATCGGTTTCAAGCTTGGTGAGTATGCTTTACCCTTGATTTTCCTTGGAACCATGTTCCTCTTCTTTACAAAAAACAGAACAGCAAACAATATCGGGCGCATACTGTTTGGTGTAGGGGGAATCTTCTACGCCCTCAACCTTATCAGTGCCGGTATGAGCCCTCTTAAAGATTTACCACAATTCAAGGAATACATGGTAACCTTGGGACAAAATCCTGTATTAGGAGTTTTTGCCGGTGCAGTGATTACCGTTCTCATCCAAGCTTCTTCTGCTACAATCGGGATTTTGCAAGGTCTCTATGCAGGTGGATTCCTTGACCTTAAAGGTTCGCTACCAGTTCTCTTCGGGGATAATATCGGGACAACCCTAACAGTTATCATCGCGGCAGCTGGAGCCAATGTCTCTGCGAAACGCGTTGCTGCAACCCACGTTACCTTTAACGTTTTAGGGACTATTCTTTGCTTAATCTTATTAGGCCCCTTTACTGCTATGATTGAGTACTTCCAGGCACTCCTTCACCTCTCACCTGAGATGACCATCGCCTTCTCTCACGGTGCCTTTAACGTAAGTAACACCATTGTACAATTTCCATTCATCGGAGCCTTGGCCTACTTTGTAACCAAGCTCATCCCTGGTGAAGATGAAGTTGTCAAGTACGAGCCACTTTATCTTGATGAGCATTTGATTAAACAAGCTCCATCAATCGCTCTCGGAAATGCGAAGAAAGAACTCCTTCACTTGGGAAATTATGCTTCTAAAGCCTTTGACCTTTCATACAACTACATCATTGACCTTAATGAAAAGGTTGCTGAAAAAGGACACAAGACAGAAGAAGCCATCAATACCATTGATGAAAAATTGACTCGTTACCTTATTACTCTTTCAAGCGAGGCCCTTAGCCAGAAAGAAAGTGAAGTGCTGACCAACATCCTGGATTCATCACGTGATTTGGAACGGATTGGGGACCACGCAGAAGCCCTAATCAATCTGACTGACTACCTTCAACGTAAAAATGTCGAGTTCTCTGAAGCTGCTTTACAGGAATTGGCTGATATCTATCAAAAAACCACTGGCTTTATCAAGGATGCCCTTGATAGTGTGGAAAACAATGATATTGAAAAAGCTCAAAGTCTGATTGAACGCCATAAAGAAATCAACAATATGGAACGTGTTCTCAGAAAGACCCACATCAAACGCCTCAACAAGGGCGAGTGTTCAACACAAGCTGGGGTCAACTTTATCGACATCATTTCCCACTATACTCGTGTATCTGATCATGCTATGAATCTAGCGGAAAAGGTCATCGCTGAACAAATCTAAGAACCAAGAAGCTATCCTAAATGGGATAGCTTTTTCTTCTCCTAATCAAGAATTTCTTTTCTAACATATAGAAAAATGCTTTGATTCACAATGGAATCAAAGCATTTTAAAGAGCTCCCCGTACATAATCGCAGAAGCTGCGGTTCCTCTGTACTTTGCTTCTTCTCTTTTGATAAAGCGAGCCAAGTTGAGCAACTCAGGTGCCGGATGTTTGGGATTTAGGAGCAATTCACGATTGACTAGGCCTGAGAGACGAACTGCCAGCAATTGCTCATTTGTAGTAGGCAGTTTTTTAGCAGTCTCTAGGAGAGCAGCAACTAAATCTTCACTCAAATCATGTCGAGCATGATTGTAAAGATCTTTTACAAGGCTTTCTAGGTTTGGTTCTACCATCCCTACCACCTCCTTAAGTTTAATAATTTTTAATCAAGTCAACTGTTGAACGATCCAATTTCTTCACCAAAGCTTGTAAGAAAGCTTGCGCTTCTAGGAAGTCATCCATTGCATAGAGGGTTTGGTGAGAATGGATATAACGAGCGCAAACACCGATTGTTGTAGATGGGACACCACCATTTTTCAGATGAGCTGCGCCAGCGTCTGTTCCGCCTTTACCACAGTAATATTGGTACTTGATACCAGCTTCCTCAGCTGTTGTCAAAAGGAAGTCCTTCATACCTGGGAGAAGCAAGTGACCTGGATCATAGAAGCGAATCAAGGTTCCATCCCCAATCTTGCCTTGACCACCGTAGACATCACCTGCTGGTGAGCAGTCAACTGCTAGGAAAACTTCTGGGTCAAACTTGGTTGTAGATGTATGAGCACCACGAAGACCAACCTCTTCTTGGACGTTAGAGCCAAGATAGAGTTCATTTCCGAGTTTTTGACCTGACAAAGCTTCAGCTAGCTCGCTAACCATGAGAACACCGTAGCGGTTGTCCCAAGCTTTTGAGATGATATTTTTTTCATTGGCTGTCAAGATTGCAGAACTATCTGGTACGATGGTGTCACCAGGACGGATGCCAAAGCTTTCTGCCTCAGCCTTATCCGTAAAACCACCATCAAAGACGATATCTGCAATAGCAGGCATAGTTGGGCCGCCCTTACCACGAGTCAAATGTGGCGGAACAGAACCTGAAATCACAGGAATTTCACGACCGTCACGTGTTAAGAGTTTGAAACGTTGGCTGCTAACCACCATAGGATTCCAACCACCGATTTCTACCACACGGAAGGTACCGTCTGGCTTGATTTCGCTAACCATAAAACCAACTTCGTCCATGTGAGAAGCGACTAGGACACGCGGTGCATCCGCAACTTCTGAATGCTTGATACCAAAAATACCACCCAAGCCATCTGTCACCACTTCATCCACGTGCGGTGTCAACTTTTCACGAAGATAAGCACGGACAGGCGCTTCATGACCTGAGATCGCAGCAAGTTCTGTTACTTCTTTGATTTTTGAAAATAATGTTGTCATTTCAGTTCCTTCTTTCTTTCATCCATTTTACCACTTTTTATAGGAGAAGGATAGCGGGAAGGTGGATTTCTAAGTTAGTATCGTATTCTTGCGGTACCTTAGAAAAAGATCGTATCCTCCTGCATGTGATATGAAATCTAAGAACTATTCCAAGATTAACCCAACCCTGAATTCCCAAACAAAAAACAATTCAATGCTATATTTGTTTAGTTTTTTTCATGAAATTTACAGAAAATAGTTGACTTTACCTTCTTCTTTCTTTAAAATAGTACAAAACTAGGAAAAGGAAAAAATCATGACCAAAACAATTCTTGTTACAGGTGGAGCTGGCTATATTGGCTCCCATACCGTTAAAGCTCTTTTAAATGCTGGCTACCAGGTGCATGTCCTTGATAATCTCTCTACAGGAAATCGTTCGGCTGTGGATAGTCGTGCTAGCTTTAAACAACTGGATGTTTATGATGCTAGTGCCCTAAAAGCTTACTTGGAAGAAAATCAAATTGATGCTGTTCTTCATTGTGCAGGTGAGATTGTTGTAAGCGAAAGCATTGAAAATCCAAGCAAATACTTCACTGCCAATGTTGCTGGTATGAACCAAGTTCTCAAAGTCTTATCTGAAGTTGGCATCCAAAAAATCATGTTCTCTTCGACTGCTTCTCTCTATGGCAATAACTGTATTGACAAGCCTGCAACTGAAGATACCCTGCTCGACCCTGTCAACCCTTATGCAGAAACAAAACTGATGGGTGAACGAATGATTTACTGGATGGCCAATCGCTACGATTGGAAATATGTCATTTTCCGTTACTTTAATGTAGCTGGGGCTGAAATGGATGCTTCAAACGGTCTACGTGTGAAAAATCCAACTCACATCATTCCCAATATCAACAAAACCGCATTGGGACAAAATGATAGCCTGAAAATATTTGGAGATGACTACGATACACGTGATGGTTCATGTATTCGGGATTACATTCATGTCTTGGACCTTGCACAGGCTCATGTTAAAGGAATGAACTACCTATTTCAAGAAAACAGTTCTTCTCAAATCTTTAACTTAGGAACTGAAAAAGGCTATACCGTCAAAGAAATCTTTAAAACTGCTGAAGAATTACTGAATCAAAAAATACCACACGAAATTGTTGCTCGTCGTGCTGGTGACCCAGCTAGCGTCCTAGCAGACGCATCAAAAGCTAAAAAATATCTTGATTGGAAGGCTAGCTACTCCCTCGAAGATATTATTTTATCAGATTATCGTTGGCGTGTTAAAGAAGGCAAAAACATTTTGGAATAGGATAACAAAGGAGAAAGCCTTGGCGCTCTCTCCTTGTTTTATTCATTAAATTGTCAGAAAATTTATTGACAGATTAAAGAAATCGTGTTACAGTAATATCCGCAGGTATCTTTCGATACCAAATCTACATAAAAGGATGGGGTATGAAACTTTCTCATTATTTAATTGGCTTACTTCTACTCCTAGTCTTTCTCTCTATTAGCATTGGGACCAGTGATTTTTCATGGGGAAAGCTCTTTGCACTGGATCATGAAACTTGGCTTCTCTTTCAAGAGTCCCGTCTTCCAAGGACCATTAGCATTCTTCTGACTGCCTCTAGTATGAGTATGGCAGGACTTCTCATGCAGACTATCACTCAAAATCAGTTTGCTGCTCCAAGTACAGTTGGGACCACTGAAGCCGCCAAACTGGGAATGGTATTGAGCCTCTTTGTCTTTCCGTCGGCTAGTCTGACCCAAAAGATGCTCTTCGCTTTTGTTTCATCCATCGTATTCACTCTCTTCTTCCTAGCCTTTATGACTATTTTTTCTATAAAGGAAAGGTGGATGTTGCCTCTGATTGGAATCATCTATAGCGGGATTATCGGTTCTGTGACAGAAGTTATCGCCTACCGTTTCAATCTGGTTCAGAGTATGACAGCTTGGACCCAGGGCTCCTTCTCCATGATTCAGACCCATCAGTATGAGTGGCTCTTCTTAGGGTTCATTATCCTAATAGCCGTTTGGAAATTATCCCAAACCTTTACCATCATGAATTTAGGAAAAGAAACCAGTGAAAGTTTGGGGATTTCCTACTCCTTACTTGAAAAACTGGCCCTCTTTCTGGTGGCGCTAACGACTAGTGTCACCATGATTACCGTGGGTGGCTTGCCATTTCTCGGGGTCATCGTTCCCAATCTTGTTCGTAAGCACTATGGAGATAATTTGAGTCAAACCAAACTCATGGTCGCACTGGTCGGTGCCAATCTGGTCCTAGCCTGCGACATCCTCTCTCGAGTCTTGATTCGACCCTATGAGCTATCTGTCAGTCTCTTGCTAGGAATCATCGGTAGCCTCATCTTTATCCTACTTCTCTGGAGAGGGGGACGAAAAGATGCAGTTTAAAAGCAAACATACCAAACTCTTCTGCCTTCTCATTATTCTGGCCATCGGAGCTTGTCTCCTCTATTTTTGGCCCATCACCCACCTGTCTGCCTTTGCTTGGAAGTTGCGTTCCCAAAAGATTATCGTTTATCTCTTGGTAGCTATCGCAACTGGGATTTCGACCATTAGTTTTCAAACCCTGACGGAAAATCGTTTCCTGACTCCTAGTATTTTAGGAATCGAATCCTTCTACGTCCTACTACAAACCCTACTACTGGTTTTTGAAAGCAAGTTTCTTCAACTTGGCAAGTCCCCTATCTTAGAATTCCTAGTCTTACTTCTTGTCCAATCCCTCTTCTTTCTCGCCTTACAAGGCTACTTGAAGACACTGATGAAACAAGATCTGGTCTTTATCCTGCTGATTTGTCTAGCCCTCGGAAGTCTCTTTCGAAATATCAGTACCTTCCTTCAGGTCTTGATGGATCCAAACGAATACGATAAACTGCAAAACAGTCTTTTTGCCTCCTTTCAACATCTCAACACTTCCATCCTAGCCATCGGTTCTCTGATTATCCTTGCTTTGACCATCTTTTTCTTTCGGAAAGCAGTCATTCTGGATGTCTTGCACCTACAAAGAGAAACGGCTCAGATATTGGGACTCGATGTTGAAAAAGAACAGAAAGAACTCCTCTGGGGCATCGTGCTTTTGACCTCAACGGCCACTGCCTTGGTAGGGCCTATGGCCTTCTTCGGCTTTATGCTGGCTAACCTCACCTACCTGATTGTCAAAGACTATCGGCACAAGTTACTCTTTATCGTAGCCATTCTGGTTGGATTTATTAGCTTAACCTTGGGGCAGGCCCTGATTGAACGAGTCTTTGCACTGGAAATTCGCATCAGCATGATCATCGAGAGCGTAGGT
The DNA here is from genome assembly GCA_963522215.1 of uncultured Streptococcus sp. Classification (GTDB taxonomy): domain Bacteria; phylum Bacillota; class Bacilli; order Lactobacillales; family Streptococcaceae; genus Streptococcus. The sequence goes on from CAUQXM010000039.1 coordinate 12,022, forward strand.
GGTCTCTTATTCTTTATCTTACTATACAGGAGGGCGCGTCAGTGAAACTGGAAAACATTGACAAATCCATTCAAAAACAGGATATTTTGCAAGGCATTTCGCTTGAAGTCAGTCCTCAGAAACTGACTGCCTTTATTGGTCCAAATGGTGCTGGAAAATCAACTCTCCTCTCTATCATGAGCAGACTGACCAAGAAGGATCAGGGGATTCTCAGTATCAAAGGTCGTGAAATCGAGAGTTGGAATTCGCAAGAACTGGCCCAAGAACTAACCATCCTAAAGCAGAAGATTAATTACCAAGCCAAATTGACGGTTGAAGAACTGGTCAGTTTTGGACGTTTTCCCTACAGCCGAGGTCGACTGAGACCAGAAGATTGGGAAAAAATCCGAGAAACTCTGGACTATCTGGAACTGATCAACTTAAAAGACCGCTACATCGATAGCCTGTCTGGGGGACAACTCCAGCGAGTCTTTATCGCTATGGTACTGGCCCAGGATACAGACTTTATCTTGCTAGACGAACCACTCAACAATCTCGATATCAAGCAAAGTGTTAGTATGATGCAGATTCTCAAGCGACTGGTGGAGGAACTCGGCAAGACCATTATCATCGTCCTCCACGATATCAACATGGCCAGTCAGTATGCAGATGAAATTGTCGCCTTCAAGGACGGTCAAGTCTTTAGCAAGGGAACAACCAATCAAATCATGCAGTCTGACCTGCTCAGTCAACTATATGAGATTCCCATCACGCTGGCTGACATCAATGGCAAAAAGATCTGTATCTATAGCTAGCAACTCAGAAACTCGAGTTAGAAGAAATTTTGTCTCTTAGTCAATAAAACCTAGAGACTCCCTACATCGTTATCATATTTTAAAAAGGAGAAATCATGAAAACATCCCTTAAATTTTATCTCACTGCCCTAGCGGCCAGCTTCTTGCTCCTACTTGGTGCATGTAGTACAAACTCAAGCACTAGTAAGACGGAGTCAAGTAGCTCTGCTCCAACAGAGGTAACCATTAAAAGTTCACTAGGTGTAGTCACACTTTCAAAAGTCCCTGAAAAGATTGTGACCTTTGACCTCGGTGCTGCGGATACTATTCGCGCTTTAGGTTTTGAAAAGAATATCGTCGGAATGCCTACAAAAACTGTTCCGACTTATCTTAAAGACCTATCTGGAAAAGTTAAAAATGTTGGTTCTATGGTTGAGCCAGACCTAGAAGCCCTTGCTGCTCTTGAACCAGACCTAATTATCGCTTCACCACGTACCCAAAAATTCGTAGATAAGTTCAACGAAATCGCTCCGACTGTTCTCTTCCAAGCAGGCAAGGACGACTACTGGACTTCTACCAAGGCTAATATCGAATCCTTATCAGGCGCCTTTGGTGAAACTGGTACACAGAAAGCCAAGGAAGAATTGGCCAAGCTAGACAAGAGCATCCAAGAAGTCGCAACTAAAAACGAAAGTTCTGACAAAAAAGCCCTTGCTATCCTCCTCAACGAAGGAAAAATGGCTGCCTTTGGTGCCCAATCTCGTTTCTCTTTCTTATACCAAACCTTGAAATTCAAGCCAACTGATACTCAATTTGAAGAGTCACGCCACGGACAAGAAGTCAGCTTTGAAAGTGTCAAAGAAATCAATCCCGATATCCTCTTTGTCATCAACCGCACCCTTGCCATCGGTGGCGACAATTCTAGCAACGATGGCGTCCTAGAAAATGCCCTCATCGCTGAAACTCCTGCCTCTAAAAATGGTAAAATTATCCAACTCACACCAGACCTCTGGTATCTAAGTGGAGGCGGTCTTGAATCAACAAAACTCATGATTGAAGACGCACAAAAAGCCTTGAAATAAGCTACTTTAAACTCAATTTAAGTAAAATTTTGACATTCTAAAACGCATCCTATCAGACTCACTCTGAACTGATAGGATGCGTTTTTATCATTTTGAAATCTGTTTGCCCAGCCTCATTTTTCTTCTTGATTCCGTTTGAGTGAAAAATGATCTGGGACGGGGTCCTTACCTGTTTTCGACCAGGGATGGCAACGTAAAATCCGCGCCAAGCCCATCAAGACACCCTTGAAGCCATGTTTTTCAATAGCCTCAATCATATAGTTGGAACAAGTCGGCTCAAAGCGACAAGAGGGTGGAAAGGCTGGTGAGATAAAACGTTGGTAAAAGCGCACAGGCGCTATTAAAATTCGTTTCATTATTTCTTGGTTACAGCCATGGTATGTAGTTGGCTGATTTCTTTTTTATTAAGACGACGGGATTCTCCTGGACGGAGTCCTGTCAAGTCTAGATGTCCAAAACGGGTCCGTGACAACTTGTCCACTTGGAGACCGACAGCTTCAAACATCTTTTTAACCTGGTGGTTACGCCCTTCATGGATAGTCAACTGCACCACAGAGCGGTTTTTGACTGGATCCACTTTGAGAATCTCATAGACAGCCGGCTTGGTTTTCTTGCCATCAATCTCAAGTCCACGGGTCAAGGGGCGGAGATTATCCTTATTGGCCACACCTTTAACACGCGCGACATAAACCTTGTCAATCTCATTACGAGGGTGAATCATCTCATCCGTAAAATCCCCATCATTGGTCAAAATCAAGACTCCTGATGTATCCCAGTCCAAACGACCTACAGGGTAGATGCGCTCCTTCACGTTGGGCAAGAGATCGACAACCGTCTTGCGACCCTTGTCATCTGTCACACTGGAAATCACACCGCGTGGTTTGTTAAGCAGATAATAGACCTTTTCTTCGTTGTAGATAGGTT
>CAUQXM010000040.1:0-14631 GCA_963522215.1 uncultured Streptococcus sp.
AAAGTGAATTCTCCAACTGGTGAGATGATTTTTTGTTGTTCCAAGTCCACAGTTATCTGGTCAGTTGGTTTCAAGTGGGCTAGTTTCTCTCGAACCTCTCTGGGCTGAACAATGGGCAACATACCATTATTAAGTTCATTATTGTAATGAATATCACCGAAAGATCCTGCAATCACGACCTTAAAACCATAGTCCGCTAGAGCCCAAGCTGCGTGTTCCCTCGAAGAACCTGCCCCAAAGTTATCCCCTGAGATGAGAATACTGGCTTTGCGGTATTCAGGTCGGTTAAAGACAAAGTCTGGGTCCTCAGTATACTTGTCATCCAGATAACGCCAAGCATACATAAGGTACTTACCAAAGCCTTTTTTATCAATTAACTTGAGAAACTGCTTGGGAAGGATTTGGTCGGTGTCGATGTTATCATTCATGAGAGGAACGGTCGTTCCCGTATAAACTGTAAATTTCTCCATATCCTCTCCTTACTGGGCTTCTTGCATTTGTCGAACATCTACAAAGCGCCCTGCAATAGCTGCCGCAGCTGCCATAGCTGGACTACAGAGATGAGTCTTAGCACCAAAGCCTTGTCTGTCTTCAAAGTTGCGGTTGCTGGTTGAGGCGCAGTGGACACCATCAGGGACCTTGTCTGGATTCATCCCTAGGCACATAGAACAACCTGGGTCTCGCCACTCAAAACCAGCGTCTAGGAAAACCTTGTCCAAGCCCAACTTCTCAGCAGCTCGTTTCACAGGACGAGAGCCTGGCACTACAATTGCTGTTAGATTGGGAGCAATCTTCTTCCCTTTGACAAATCGCGCAGCCAGTTGCAAATCGCTGAGACGAGCATTGGTACAAGACCCGATAAATATATAGCCTAGTTCAATATCAGCTGGCTTTTGACCAGGCTCCAAGTCCATGTAATTATAGGCTCGCTCATCATTCATATCCTTAATTTCTGGGAAGCTACTGTCAAAGTCAACACCCATAGCAGGATTGGTTCCCCAGGTCACCATAGGAGCCAAGTCTGAGACATCCATCTGGATAACCTTATCGTAAACGACATTCTCATCACTGACAAGGGTCTTCCAATCTGCCACAGCCTCTTCAAAGTCCTCTGGAACACAGTCTCGTCCCTTGAGATAATCATAGGTGGTTTGATCCGGATTCATGATTCCCATCTTAGATCCAAACTCGATAGACATATTGCAGATGGTCATTCGCTCTTCCATGCTCAGTGCATCAATAGCTTGTCCACGATATTCCACCACGTAGCCAACGCCGCAAGCAACGCCGTACTTGGCAATCAAGGCTAAAATGAAATCCTTGGAATAAACTCCTTTTTGAGGAACACCAGTGAATTCTACCAGCATTTTCTTGGGTTTGACCTGCCAGAGTGTCTGGGTAGCAAAGACATGCTCGACCTCACTGGTCCCAATCCCAAAGGCGATTGCTCCGAAAGCACCGTGGGTTGCGGTATGGCTGTCTCCACAGACGATGAATTTTCCTGGTTGAGTTCTTCCAGTTTCTGGTCCAACCATGTGAACAATTCCTTGTTTTTCAGAACCATGGGCCGCATGTTCAATCCCAAACTCCTCAACATTTTCAGCTAGCTTATCAATTTGTGCCTTGGAAATGACATCTCGAATATCGTAGATATTGACCGTCGGGACATTGTGGTCAAAGGTTCCAAATGTCAAGTCTGGTCGTCTCAATCTGCGTCCTGCATCTCGTAATCCTTGAAAAGCTTGGGGACTGGTCACTTCATGAATATAGTGCTGGTCCACATACATGAGTTGGGGCTGCCCCTCTTCTCCTGTGATGACATGACGGTCCCATAATTTATCAAAAATCGATTTTCCTGCCATCCATTACCTCCAAATAAAATATAAGGCTACTAGTGTGGTCACCATCCCAAGAAACCAAACTGTTTTAAAATACCATTTTCGAGTCTTGTGGTGAAAGATGATTCCTGCTAACCAGGCCCCAAAACCACCACAAGTAAAGGCTAAAATAAGTAAGATTTTCTCAGGGATGCGCCAAGCTCTTCTCCTTGCCTTAGATTTGTCAATACCATAAATCAAGAAAACCATGACATTCCAAATCAAAAGGACTAGAGTAATTTTTTCGTCTAACTTCATAACCTTGCGATAATAGCTTCCGTCATTTCCTTTGTCGAAGCCTGTCCTCCTATATCTCTCGTTAAAATTTCAGATGCCAAACTTGCCTCAACAGCACGTTCAATGCGCTCCGCATCCTCATGACGTCCAAAACTATCTCTCAACATCATGGCAACTGATAAAATCATGGAGATAGGATTTGCAATTCCTTGACCAGCAATATCAGGAGCTGAACCGTGAATTGGCTCATAGAGACTTGGACCCTTTTCAGAATAACTGGCTGATGGCATGACGCCAAGTGTACCAGATAGAACGCTTGATTCATCAGATAAGATATCTCCAAAAAGATTTTCCGTTACGATGACATCAAACTTAGCAGGATTGGTAATCATGAGCATGGCAGCTGAGTCCACTAACTGGTGTTCCAAAGTCACATCTGGGAAATCCTGTGAGACCTTCTCAGCTACTTTCCGCCAGAGTTTTGATGTTGCCAACACATTTTGCTTATCGATACTAGTAACGATTTTTCTGCGATTTCTTGCAATTTCAAAGGCTTTGCGAATAATCCGCTCCACTTCCTCATAGCTATAGTCGTTGATATCACGCGCTTTGCGCTCTTCAAGAATATGATCTCCAAAGTAAATCCCGCCTGTCAACTCCCGTACCACGACAAAGTCTACACCAGCAATTCGTTCTGGTTTGAGAGGTGACAAATGCTTAAGACTGTCAAAGATTTTTACAGGGCGAATATTGGCGTAAAGATTGAGTTCCTTACGGAGAGCCAGTAAGCCTTGTTCAGGGCGAACCGCTGCCCCATCATACTGAGGACTACCGATAGCCGCTAAGAGAATAGCATCTGCTTCGCGACATACCTTGAGGGTTTCATCAGGTAAAGGATGGCCTGCTGCATCAATTCCTGCACCTCCAAAAGGTCGTTTGTCTATTTCATAGTCAAAGCCTGTTTGTTTAGCTATAGCTTCCAGAACCTCTAAACCAGCCTCCATGATTTCTGGACCAATTCCGTCCCCTGCTAGGGCTACTATTTTTTTTGTCATAGCATTCTCCTTTACACACTAGGCATGTCACGATAGGAAACACTGCGTCCCATCTCACCAGCATTCTCTTTTTGAACAAAGGTATTGGCATTGATGTAAGCAATAGCCGAAGCCTTCAACACATCGAAATCAAGGCCTGCTGCGTTAAATATGGTTTCTGTATCTCTGTTTTCAACAGTAACCAAAACCCGAGCTTGGGCATCAATTCCATCTGTCACAGCGTCAATAGTATAGGATACCAAGCGGACAGATTGGTTAAAGAACTTATCGATAGCGTTAAAGATTGCTTCAACGGAACCTTGCCCCGTCGCATTAAATTCGACCTTCTCACCATCCATATTAGCTAGGCTAACGAGCGCTTCGATGTCATTATCTGCATGAGTTTGAAGTTGTAAATCATCAAAGTGGAATCCTTCAGGGTTTTCAACCATGGTTCCAGCTACCAGAGCACGAATATCTGCATCTGTGATTTCTTGTTTCTTGTCGGCCAATGCCTTGAACTTAGCAAAGAGTGGTCTGATATCCTCTTCTGTAAAGTCTAAGGCCAGTTCTCTTAGTTTTTCAACAAAGGCATGGCGACCTGACAATTTTCCAAGTGGGAGGCTGTTACTCTTGACACCGACCAATTCAGGGGTGATAATCTCATAAGTAAGAGGATTTTTAAGGACTCCGTCTTGGTGAATACCAGATTCATGAGAAAAGGCATTGCCACCAACAACGGCCTTGTTTTTAGGAACTGGGATACCTGAGAAGCGAGAAACCATTTCTGACGTATTGATGGTTTCATTTAAAACAATACTAGTTTCTGCTTGATAGTAATCTTGACGAATATTGAGGGCCACTGCAATTTCTTCCAAAGCAGCATTACCAGCTCGCTCCCCGATACCATTGATGGTTCCTTCGACTCGTCCTGCCCCATTCTTGACAGCAACAAGGCTATTAGCCACTGCCATTCCGAGGTCATCATGACAGTGAGGCGAATAGATAATCTGACGTTCCGTTTTGACATTCTCAATCAAGTATTTGAAGATAGCTCCATATTCCTCTGGTGTGGTAAATCCTACCGTATCAGGGATATTGATATAAGTCGCACCTGCATCAACCGCTGTTTGAACGACTTGTAAGAGGAAATCCAACTCTGTTCTGGTCGCATCCTCAGGAGAGAATTCGACAACCTCAAACTTGGAACGTGCATAAGAGACATGCTCCTTAATAGCTTCTAGAATCTCTTCCTTGCTCTTATTGAGCTTATACTTGCGGTGAATGGGACTAGTAGCGATAAAGACGTGAACCTGTGGATATTTGGCATCCTTGAGGGCTTCGTAACAAGCATCAATATCAGACTTGACAGAACGTGCTAACCCAGTCACCGCTGTTTTCTTCAAGGCCTTGGCGATCTCCTGAACGGCTGTGAATGAATCAGGACTCGCCGCTGGAAAACCAGCTTCAATGGCTGAAATCCCCCATTTCTCCAGCTGTCTTGCAATGGCAATTTTTTCCTTGATTGAAAAATTAACACCTGGTGTCTGTTCTCCATCCCGAAGGCTGGTATCTAGAAATTCAACTGTTCTCATAAGATTTCCCCTTTTCCAAATGTGGTTTTAAAAAAACATCTCGCTCAGAAACCCAAGCGAGATGTTGATTTACTCCCGCTTGGTAAGCCAAACAGGACTAATGCTTTTGCACTAGCCCGAGTACCTCAACAACAAAGCAAATTGATTAAACTTAGCTGTTTTCATGTTTGACTTTCTCCTTCGTTTGATATCTTGTTTAGTATTTTAGCATAGGCAAAAGTACTTGTCAAGAAAAAATCCAATATTTTCTGAAAATTTCTTCAGTAGAGAATATTTTGCTAATTGAAAGTTGTTGAAAAATATTGAAATGTTTCATTTTTTAGTGGTTAAGTTCCAACTTTTTTCTATCAATTCTAGTACTTCTTCATCTGATAAAGTATCATCAAGCGCCACACTAATCCAGTAACGTTTATTCATATGAAAGGCTGGATAAATTCCCTTTTTTGAAAGTAAGTCAGCTACTTGGTCATGCTTGAGGTTGACTGCTTCGACTAAACCTTCCCTACCCTTTTCCAGCTTATCCCAAGAGATTCTCATCAAAACAGCATACCATTTTTTATTGCCTTCATGTCTTAACACTGCCGTATCAGGTGATTTTTCCCACAGATACTCCAACTGATTTCCGTACTTTTCCTGAATCTGAGCCATGATACGCTTAGTCTGAGGACAGATAAAATCCTGCACATCAAAACAAGCCTTCCGAATCTGGTAGAGAATCTCCAGACAAGCCTCACGGACACTTGCAACAAAACTTCCTGTCATACTTTCCATATGAACTTGAGGATAGAGGTCGCCCGTTTCCTGATCAAAGACCTGAAAACTCACATTATCAGCGGTTATGGAGACAGTCATGGCAAAGTCACCTTGCAAAATCTGGCAACTATAGGTCCACACTCCCGCATTTTCTACAAAACCATAAGCATGAGCCTTTTCTTGATTCAATTGATAGGACTTAAAAATTTCAAACATAAGTGAAAACTGCTACCCAAAGCTAGCAGTTCCTTTCTATTTTTTAAAAGACAACCTTGGTTCCGTGCAATTGTGTCACGCCCAGTTGGTCAATAAAGGTTTGACGGTTGTCAAGGTCAATCCCCCCACCTGGTAGAATTTCAATCTTACCTTTAGCATGTTCCAAAATTCTGTGATAGTGAGCAAAACGTTTCTCTAGTGAATCGCCAGACACACCAGCACGAGTTAGGATACGAGTGACTCCAGCTTGACTAAGCCAGTCAATAGCTTCCAGTTGATCATCATCACTCAATTCATCAAAGGCCATGTGAAAGACAATTTCCATACCTTTTGATGCCGCAATTAACTTTTCAAGATTAGGCTTATCCAACTTCTTATCAGCAGTTAAAGCCCCAAATACAACCCCTTGACTTTCAGCCTGAGCAGTCAATCGAATGTCTTCTAGCATGATTGCAATTTCCATATCATTATAAACAAAGTCGCCACCACGTGGACGAATCATGGTCATGATGGTCGTATCGTAGTTAGCTGCCAATTCAACCGCTGCCTTGGTCACTCCATAGCTGGGCGTTGTCCCACCAACTGCTAGATTGTCACAGAGTTCGATTCGACGAGCTCCAGCCTGCATCGCTTTTTCAAGCAAGGTCACATTTTCAGCACAAAATTCGTAAATCATTTGATTCTCCTTGAAGATTACTTTAAATTTATTATATCATATTGTTGTGAATATGCTTTCAATTTTATCAAGGCAAATAACTACTATTTTAACTATTCTTTGTCTGGAATGACCTTGAAGAGATAATAAGTGATAAAGATGGTCAAGGCTCCTAGACCGATTTTGACTGGTAAAAGAGGGGCAAAATAAATGGAAATTCCCATCAAGATGTAGATAGATACGATGATTTTTTTCTTTCGTTCACGGGCAATAGACTTAGTCTCGCGAAAATCAGCTACATATGCTTGATAGAGCTTGGTATGATAAAGCCAATCTTCGAAGCGCTTGGAACTTCTTGAGAAACAAGCAATAGACAACAAAAGAAAAGGCGTTGTAGGCAACAAGGGTAAAACTACCCCAACAATAGCCAAAGCCAGTGATAAAAAACCAATTATCAAATAGATAAAACGCATAACTTCTCCTAGTTAAAATAATCTTCTTCTAGTTTCGCATACAATGATGAATTTTGTCAAGTCCTAATCAAAAAGAGCCTGAAATTCACTTTCAGGACTCTCTTCTTATTTAATCTTTTCTTCTTCGTAATCACCATTGCTACAAACAACCTGCTTGCCACCACCACGGACTTTTTTCTCCATGAGGAAGTTGCCACATTTTGGACAGTCACGACCAACAGGCTTGTCCCAAGATGTAAATTCACATTCTGGATAGCGATTGCAACCATAGAAAAGGCGGTTACGTTTGGTTTTACGCTCAATGATTTGTCCCTGATGACAACTTGGACACTCAACACCGATCTCTTTCACGATTGCTTGGGTATGACGGCAATCTGGGAAATTGCTACAAGCGTAGAACTTACCAAATCGACCAAGTTTAATAACCATTGGACTACCACACACTTCACAGTCAAATCCAGCTGGTTCATCCTTGATCTGTATTTTTTCCATTTCTTCTTCAGCCTTGGCCACTTCTTTGGAGAATGGTTTGTAAAAGGCATCAATGACACGTTGCCACTGCTCTTTTCCGACTTCGACATCATCCAGTTTGCCTTCCATTTCAGCTGTAAAGGTCACGTTTACGATATCTGGGAAATATTCAACAATGAGCTTGTTAACAATTTCTCCCAACTCTGTCGGTTCAAAGCGTTTGGCTGCAAGGCGAACATAATAACGTTTCTGAATAGTTTCAATGGTCGGTGCGTAGGTTGACGGACGGCCAACCCCATTTTCTTCCAAGGTCTTGATCAGTGTCGCTTCAGAATAACGAGCAGGCGGTTGAGTGAAATGTTGCTCTGGTTTGCTATTAATCTGCTTAACCACATCTCCAACAACCATATCTGGTAACATTTTATTCTTGTCAGAATCATTATAAATGGCAAGATAACCATCAAACTTAACCTGACTACCATTGGCAGCAAATTGAACCCCATTTTGAGATAATTTAACAGCCATGGTATCAAAGACAGCAGCTGTCATCTGGCTAGCTACAAAACGATTCCAGATAAGGGTATAGAGCTTGAGCTGGTCCTTGTCCAGATACTTAGCAATACTTTCAGGTGTATTAAAAACGCTAGACGGGCGAATAGCCTCGTGGGCATCCTGAGCACCTGAAGCATTTTTGACCTTGCTACCATGCTTAGAATATTTGCTACCAAAACGGTCCGTAATGAAACTTGCTGCTTCGTTCTGTGCAACTGGACTGATACGAGTCGAATCTGTACGCATATAGGTGATTAAACCTTGAACACCAGAACCAATATTAATCCCTTCATAAAGCTGTTGCGCAACCATCATGGTCTTTCGAGTACGGAAGTTAATTTTATTGGCAGCATCCATTTGCATAGATGAAGTGGTATAAGGTAATGGAGCATTGCGCTTGCGCTCTTTCTTATCTACCTGATCCACTGAAAAGTCTTTACCAGTCAGACGAGACAGAACTTCCTTGACCTCATCATTGCTAGTTAGTTTCAACTTTTTGCCATCTACTCCATAGAAGGAAGCCTGAAATTGCTTGGTTCCCTTTTTGAAGACACTATCAATTGTCCAATATTCTTCTGGCTGGAAGGCGTTGATTTCATTCTCACGATCAATGATTAACTTAAGCGCAATAGATTGAACGCGACCTGCTGACAAGCCCTTCTTAACCTTCTTCCACAAAATAGGAGAAATCGAATAGCCTACCAAGCGGTCCAGGACACGACGTGCCTGTTGGGCATCGACCAAGTCCATATCAATCTTGCGAGGTTCTTTAAAAGCATTTTTGACAGCATCCTTGGTGATTTCATTGAAGACCACACGGTTGGCATCATTTTCATCCAAGTTGAGAATATGAGCCAAATGCCAAGAAATCGCTTCTCCTTCACGGTCCGGGTCACTCGCCAGAAAGACTTTATTAGCTTTTTTGGCTTCTTTTTTCAAGTCATTGATAAGAGGTCCTTTTCCTCGGATATTGATATATTGCGGTTCATAATTATTTTCAATATCGACTGACATACTGGATTTCTTCAAATCACGGATATGCCCGACACTGGCTAAAACCTTATAGTTTCTGCCGAGATATTTTTCAATCGTCTTGGCCTTAGCAGGTGACTCCACGATTACTAAATTTTTTTTAACTGTTGATTTTTTCTTTTTTGTTGCCGTAGCCACAGTATCACACCTTTTCAAAGTAATAAACTTTATAAAGTGTAAACCATTTTGCCATAACTGTCAAGACTTAGCTCCTATATATAGAAGAAAAGTTGTTTAAGAAAGAAAAATTTTGTCTTAAAATTCAAATTCCGCAAGAACATCCTGCCCACTGGTGACCAATTTTGCACCTTCTTGAATCAAATGATGGCAACCGTCTGATAGTCCATCTAAAATGCTACCAGGAATAGCAAAAACATCACGACCTTCTTCCATTGCTCGCTCACAAGTAATGAGACTACCTGAACGCATCTTAGCCTCTGCTACAATCACACCTCGACAAAGTCCAGCAATGATACGATTTCGGGCAGGAAAATGAAATTTCAGAGGTTGTTCTGCAGGTCCATATTCACTGAGAACCAGATGCTCATTGCCGATGTAATCTTGCAAACGTTTATTGGCTTTAGGATAAAATACATCCAGACCTGTCCCAATCACTGCAATGGTTTTTCCGCCATTCTGAAGAGCTGCCATATGAGCTGCTGTATCAATCCCCTTGGCTAATCCACTGACAATAACCAGTTCATTTTCCAAGCCTTGAATGACTTTTTCAACTGACTTAGCTCCCTGTTTGCTACAAGCACGACTGCCCACGACCGCTACCTTAGGAAATTTCAAGAGGTCAAGATTTCCCATGTAAAATAAAAGTACAGGTGCATCGTATATTTCACTCAAATCCCAAGGGTAACAGTCATCTAGAATAGAGAAAGATGGAAATTTTTGAAACTCCTTCTCCAGATGCGCATCGTCTATCTGAAAATAACGTTCCATAAAAACGGCTGGATTTCGGCAACCTGATATATCTGCAATATCACCTAACAACAGTTCTTGATCGACATTTTCACCGTATTCTAGGACATTCAAAATCTGTTGATTGGTCAAACCTGATTTTTTTAACTTATAGATTTCATAGTTTGTGATTTTCATAAATAACTCCATTTCTTTTTCTACTCATCTATTCTATTCGTAAAAAATCAAAAAAACATCCGACTATTTTAGCCAGATGTTGAAATCTTTAATTTTCGTTTTTAAGAATTTCTTCTAATTTATGATAGTCTTGGACACTATCGATCTCATAGATGCTATTGCCTTCTAATTCTTCAACATAGACATCTAGCTCTTTGATATTATCCTTAACCATATTGTCCCAGTAGAGATCAACAAATTCACCACTTGCATAAGCCTTATCGATAAAGCTAACAATCTTTTCTGCAGTTGGAGCATCCCAGAAGGATACACCACTAAGGATACGACCTGCCTTGCTATCAACAATAATGTCTTGAACCTTGTAGTCATCTCCATAGACCAAGAACCATTCGTTGGTACAATCTTCACGATAAACACTAAAATAAGTAGAACGTGTCAAATCATTGCGGAACATATTTTTAAAGAGATAGTTATCTGCATCAATAACATAGCTGTTGGCCAATTCTTCTTTTACAAGATAGAGAGAGTAAAAGTTATTGTAGTCAGCGTATTTATCATTAAAAACGAGGCGAACACCATATTTTTCTTTCAAGTAATCGAATTGTTCTTTAAGATAACCAACAATGATGATGATATCATGGATACCTTTTTCTTTTAGAAACTCAATTTGGTATTCAATCAAAGGTTTTTGATTAACCTGAACCAAGGCCTTAGGGGTATTTTCAGTCATAGGACGCAAGCGAGTTCCCAATCCCGCTGCTAAGATGATGGCTTTCACACGAATCTCCTTTATTCTTTAATAATAATATAAACTCCAGCAATAACGACAAGTGACGTAATAATTGTCAGCATATCTAGCGGTGCACCCAAGAAAACAACTGCGAACAAGACTGTCCATACTACATAGCTCACATTCAAGCCTGTAGCCTTGGCTGGTTGCAAGCGATTGATAGCGATATAATAAGCCAAGTAGGAAATCATATCAAAGGCTGCAAAGACAATCATGAGACCTAGCAATTGTCCATTGGCCACTTCTGTAAATGACTGATGAGAGAAGAGCACAATCACAAGATAGGACAAGAATGAAGTCACTTGACGGATTAAGAGGGCTTCGATTTCACTTAATTCACTTTCCATGGCAAAAGAGCTAAGAACACTCTCACTCCCCCATGCAATAGCACAAACTAAAGCACAGAGAATCCCAATGTAGAAGGAATTGACCTGTTCAACCTTATAGGTCTGAGCAATAATCCCTCCAATAATCAAGACAATCCCAAATACAGTATTTTTTGAAATCTTGTGCTTCAAAAAGAAGAAAGCCAATAAAACCGAAATCGCAGGGTAAATAGCCGATACAGATGAAGCTAAGGAACTTCCGATATACTTAACCGCATAAAGATTGGCCTGCATACCGATAGGGCCTGCTAGCAAGGCTCCGATGATAACACTAACATTGCGAATATTTAAGAAAATTGAGAGACGAACTTTTCCTTCTTTTACCAAGAGAAAAGCTAGTAAGATAAAGATACTCAAGAAATCGTGAGCAGCGGCCACCACAAAGGGCGACAAATCTGTAAAAATCGAAAAGATATAAGCACTAATCGTTAGACCTAAACCCCAGAAAATACCTGAGAGTAGACCAAAAGAAACTCCATTTTTATTTTTCATCTGAACCTCCAGAATATGACAAACCTTTAACAGCTCTTTGGTAACGACTCACACCATAGTCACCAAAATCTGCACCTTGCTCTTCTTTGTAGACTGTCCATAAACTCCAAATAGCATCTTGTAAAATTTTATAAATGGCAATCTTTTCACGAGAGACAGGTGTTTGCTCACTCTCATAGTGAGATAAGAAGGCTTCTTCCTCTTGACGAGTGAATTCAGACTCTAAAAAGAGGGCAGCCAAATCCCACATTGGATCGTTCATTGATGAATATTCCCAGTCAATCAGATAAAGTCGTCCTTGTGGTGATTCGATAAAGTTTTCAGGCACCAAATCGATATGACAAGATTTTCTGTCAACACCTAAGTCAGCCAGTCTTTTCTCTAAGGAGAAGACTTCTTCTCGAACAGCTTCATAGTTGGCATAAGGGATTTTCTCTTCAATCAAGGATTCGTATTTTTTGATTTCTTCAAAAGGAGCAAATTCTCCTCTTAACTCCTTACCAGATGCATGAATAGTTTGTAATATTGGAGCAATTTTATCAAATTTGGTCTTGATTGACCTTGAATCAAGCGTAATCGCAGATTCGATATACTCATTTACTTTGATACCAGCTTCAATATCAAAAAGATAATTTTTGACATCCAGGTCTAAATCTTTGAGTAGTTCAAGATTGTACTTTTCATCTTGACGATTGATCAGTTTTTCTGTCCCTTTACCAAAGAATTTAACAATGTATTGCTTATTTGTTGTTTTGACCAAATAGTTTTGATTGGTCATTCCCCCCAGTTGTTCAACACTGAGGACTTCCTCTTCTTGACTAAGTAGGGATGAAATTTTTTCTTTAATGATTTTCTCCACAATTAACCTCCAGCACTTATACTTCCCACTTAAACACTGTTTTAAAGGCTGTGTTTAAATCGGTCGCAAAGACACGGTGAATATCTTTAATTTCTCTTACAGGTTCTTCTAGATAAAGGATATTTTTAAGACGATTAGCGAATTTCTTGACTTCCATCATTTGAATCGCATTTTCAAAATCAATGCGACCAGAACGAGAGGAACCAACCAAGAGCAAGCCTTTTTCTAAGGCATCGCGTGTATTGATGTTGACTTTATACTCGCTAACTCCCATCATAAGGATTGTTCCCTGAGGACGAATGTAGCGAATCAAGTCATTAATAGCTGGTCCAGTACCATCACCACCACAACACTCAAAAGCATGGTCAAAGGCCAAATCTTCAGGAATATTATCAGTAATATAGCATTCTTTGGCAAAAGAGAAGAGTTCCAACTTTTCCCAATGACGACCAATAACCACGATCTCTGCTTCTGGCAAAGTATAGTTGATAATATTGGCAACCACAAAAGCTAAACTTCCATCTCCGATAACGGCAATTCGGTCCCGCTTGCTATGAGCAAGGGTCAATAGACGATTCATAGCGTGCATACCGACACTGATAAACTCTGTAATCGCTGCAACCGTATCTTCGATAGCATCATAAGCCACCACACGATCTTTAGGAAGAGAAACAAACTCTCTCATAAAGCCATCAAAGCCACTAGACAAGAAATGGGTCCCTGTCATGTAGTTTTCATAGAATTCTTCATCACTCTGCATAGGTGGCTGATTAGGAATCATGACAACTTTTTGCCCAACCTCATAGGTTCCGGTCGGGTCAGAAATAACAGTTCCACATGACTCGTGAATCATTGCCATTGGAAGCTTTTTATTCAAAATCTTTGGGTCACGTTTACCTTGATAGTAACGCTGATCCGCATGACAGACAGCCATGTAATTGGGGCGGATGAGGATATGATTCTCTTGATCAATAGCCTCTTCCTGGTATTTGACATTGATAAACTTGGGCTTTGTTAGTTGATAAATTTGATTAATCATTTCACTAGTCTTTCTCAATCATACTTTTTGCAATTTTCAAATCTGTCACTGTTGTGATTTTTAGATTTGAATATTCACCCTTAGCCAAGGCCACATCTTTTCCTTTAATGACAAAGATTTTACATGCATCTGTCAAGATTTCCTTCTCTTCATCAGAGAGAGAACCGTAAAGATCCATGAAGTCCTTGCAACGGAATGTTTGAGGTGTTTGTCCTTGATAAAGGTGAGCACGATTTGGAATATCTGTAATAAATTGACCATTGGTACTTTCAACGATAGTATCAACCGCTTCTACCACTGTGTCAACTGCGTCATGATTTTGGGCAAGTTGGATATTGTCCTGAATCATGCGAAGTGTAATAAATGGACGAACAGAATCGTGGGTAACAACGATGTCCTCTGGAGTAAGCGGACGATAAGCATCAATGGCTTCAATGATTTTCTCAATACTTGTATTGCGGTCAGCACCACCCTTTGTAATGATGATACGTTCCTTATGAAGAGGAAGATATTTATCTACAAGATCTTCTGCATGGGAAACCCAGTCTCCATGAACCCCAACTACAATTTTTTCAATACTTGGTTCCAAGACAAATTTTTCAATTGTATGAATCAAGATAGGTCGATCACCTAGCTCTAAAAATTGTTTTGGCAAGTTACTGATTCCCATGCGTGTGCCAGTTCCACCAGCAAGAATTCCTGCATAAATCATCTATTTTCTCCTTTGTCTTACAAAAAAACTTATTCTCTCTATTATACCACAATCTAGTCCTATCATGAAAGAAATACTAATCATCCCGTTCTAGAATAGGAGGATTAAGGAGTTCTATTATTCATAGAAACTAGTCCATTTCTAGTAGTGACTAGGAATTCTGTAGTCATTACTAATAAATGGCTGTGAAATTTTAGAGTTCTTCAGAATAATATAGTTTTCTTAAAGAAAGCTTAAAATCAAACTTTGAAACTTCAAAGTGATTGTTTGACTTACTGCCCTTCATTTCTTATTAGCTAACTTTATGATATAATGAAAAACGAGGTAAATTGAATGAAAAGTATAAAATTAAAT
>CAUQXM010000041.1:0-14046 GCA_963522215.1 uncultured Streptococcus sp.
ATCCAGCTCATGATGACGATCACGATGAAGATCATCATGGACACCATCATGATGATGACCATGATCACGGCTTTGATGCTAATCGTATTATTGCGGAGGATGAGCAAGGATTTATCATGAGTCACGGTGACCACAATCATTACTTCTTCAAGAAGGATTTGACTGCTGATCAAATCAAGTCCGCACAAGACCACTTGAAAGGTGCAAATACAGCAACACCAAATCCAGCTCATGATGACGATCACGATGAAGATCATCATGGACACCATCATGATGAAGACCATGATCATGGTTTTGATGCTAATCGTGTCATCAGTGAGGATGAGCAAGGTTTTGTCATGAGTCACGGAGACCATAATCATTACTTCTTCAAGAAGGATTTGACAGCAGAGCAAATTAAGGCTGCACAAGACCATTTGAAAACACATCATGATGCAGAGCCTGTAAAACCTCTTGCTAAAACGGTAGAGTCTTTCTCAAGAGATGCTAGCGATGAAGAAAAGATTGCTTATATTTCGAAGACATACGGCGTTCCACTTGAAGCGATTAGAATTTCAAACGGATTCTTTGTCTTTGGAAATCCAGACCAAGCCTACGATCCAACTCATATCCACCCATATGCTGTTCGTAAGGAACATGTTCGTTTGCCACTCCAAACTGGCAATCCAGAACTTGATTTCCTAAACGAACTCTACACGACTGCTTTGAGAGATGGCGTGTCTCCGTATAGCTTACAGGTAGAAAATGGTAGTTTTGTGATTCCTCATGGCGACCACAATCACTACATCAAGGTTCAAACTAAGGGATATGAAGTTGCTTTGAAAAACAAGATTCCAGCCCTCCAATCCAACTACCAACCTGGAGCTTTTGATGAGAAGGCGGTCTTGGCAAAAGTAGACCAACTTCTATCTGATAGCAGAAGTATCTACAAAGACAAGCCTATCGAACAAAGACAGATTGAGTTAGCCTTAGGTCAGTTTACTGAAAACATGAAGAAACTGGCAACTAACTCTACAGCAGGTTATCTTGCGACACTTGATCTCTTTGATAAGCAATATATCCATATTGATGAAAGTGTCAAACCTATTGAAACAAGTGCTTTAGATAAGAAATATCAAGCCTTGATTGATAAAATCAATACACTGGATACAGACTCTTATGGACTTCCTAAGAAAGACCTTCTTGTTCGACTTCAAGAAGCTAAATTGGCAAAAGATGAGGCTGGTTTAGCAGCGGTTGAATCACAACTTCAAGCTCTTCAAGACTTTAATGACCGAACAGGTGTTACAACTGTAGAATACATCAAGTATTTCTACGAACACGTAAATGACGGTCGTTTAAGTGATGAACTTCGAAACAAAGTAGCTCGGTTGACTTGGACCTTGTATCAATCTCAATCTTTCCTTAAGGCAGCAGAATTGAACAAATTATTCCCAAGCATCTATCAGGCAAAACAAGAAGTGGAAGAAGCTTTGAAAGCTCAACCAACTACTGCTAAATCGACTCAGACAGTTCTAGATACTGAAAAAGTTGATAACCAAACTGCCAAGACAGCTATTTATGGCTTCTTGAAAGAATTGTATGGAGACTTTATGCCTGAAGAGCATGTCAATCATGTTAGCAAGGAACAAGTAGAAAGTCTCTTGAGCAAGGCAACTCAACTCTTAGATCAAATCCAAGAAGAAGGAATCAGACAATCCTTAGCAGAAGAAGTAGAAAATCTCAAAGTTGCTACAAACAAGGCTGATGCAGACTTGGATGAAGTAAACAGTCAGGTAAAAGATGTCTTGACTCGTATCGCTAGCGCTCTTCAACAAGAAAAGGAAAATGCTGAGCAAGATCCTCAGACACTTGTACTCTATCAAAAACTCTACGATATTCTTATGTCGCTTCATGCTTATTTAGAAAACAATAAGGGTTCTGATGAAGACTTTGATAAGGTGGATGCATTACTAGATCAACTTTCTGCTAAGAGTAAAGATAAGGTTGCTTTACTTGAATTGACAAAAGCTATTCTGGTCTTGAATCAAGAAATCAAGTCAAAATCAAGTGCGAGTGAAGAAGCAACTCCAGCAACAAAAGCTGAATCGAATGCTGATAGCACAAGTGCAGAGAATCAACCAAATGTAGCTACAGAATCTAACAGTGAAACTGCAAGCGACGAAAACAAACCGAGCAACACAACAGATTCTAAACCTGCTGAACCAGCTTCAGAAAAGGAAACAACAGAATCTACAATAAGTACTGGAAATCAAGAAAAACCAGCAGAATAAAAAGAAAGGCGAAGTAGCTGAGCTACCTCGTCTTTTTAGTCTTTATAAGCTACGATACCAATGATGGTATCAACTGCACGTTCCATGGTCTGAAGGCTGACGTATTCAAAACGTCCGTGCATATTTTCTCCTCCCGCAAAGATATTAGGAGTTGGGATTCCCATAAAGGAAATCTTAGAGCCGTCTGTCCCTCCACGGATTGGTTCGATTATAGGAGTGATCCCCAAATCTTCCATAACTGCTTTAGCAATGGTAATTGGAGTCATGTCTTTTTCAATGACTTCTTTCATATTGTAGTACTGGTCTGTCAAGTTTAGGGTGACACGGTCGCTACCAAGTTCTTGATTCATCTTATCAGCGATTGACTGCATAGCTGCTTTACGCGCTTCAAAGGCATCTTTTTCAAAATCACGAATGATGTAGCTTGCACGCGCCTCCTCGACACTACCTGTCACATCCATTAGATGGTAGAAGCCTTGGTAACCTTCAGTTAACTCAGGTCTGTCATTCTCTGGAAGTTGATTGTGAAAATCAATTGCTAGCTGAAGGGCATTGACCATCTGACCTTTGGCGGTACCAGGGTGGACATTGCGTCCTTGGAAATGCAATTCAGCACCCGCTGCTGAAAAGGTCTCGTACTGAAGTTCACCTAGTGGGCCACCATCAACTGTGTAGGCAAAATCAACATCAAAATCTTCTGCATCAAATTTATTAGCACCAACACCGATTTCTTCATCTGGACCAAAACCAACACGAATCTCACAGTGTTTGATTTCAGGGTGAGCAGTTAGATATTCAATAGCAGTCATAATTTCAGCAATCCCTGACTTGTCATCAGCACCTAGCAAGGTTGTTCCATCGGTTGTGATGAGGGTTTGTCCTGGATATTTCTCAAGACTCTTAAAGTCAGCTGAATCGAGTTTGAAACCAGAATTCCCTAGTTCAATCACACCACCATCGTAGTTTTCAATTACCTGTGGATTGACTCCTTCGGCATTAAAGTCAGCAGTATCCATGTGAGATATAAAGCCAATCTTACGTGTTAAAGATGGATCATTGGCTGGCAAGGTCCCAATTGCAAAACCATTTGGTAGATAATAAACATTTTGTAATCCAACACGTTTCATTTCAGGAATAAGAACATTGGTTGCGAAGTCAACCTGACTCTGTGTACTTGGAGTAGTAGTAGAGTGTTCATCAGAGCGCGTGTTGACCTTAACGTAGGTTAAGAAGCGGTCTAAGAGATTTGGATAAGTCATAAAAAACTCCTTTTGAATTCATTTTTTCCATTGTATCATAGAAAGGAGAGAAAAACAAAAGACAGAAGTTAGGGAAATTCGCTATGTTGGCGTTTACTTATTAATGGATAAATGATAAAATAAACTTGATAAAAATATCACAAGGAAGCGATTATGAAAAAAGCAATTTTAATGATGACTTTCGGTTCGCCAGAAGAGATTACCTTTGAAGGTGTGGCTGATTTTTTCACAAATATTCGTCGTGGAGTGAGACCTCAAGACCACGAAATTCAAACTCTCTATGATAATTATGTACGAATTGGCGGCACGCCTCTGCAAAAAATTACGCGTGAAGAGGTTGCCTTGGTAGAGGCTAGGCTGGGAAATGAGTATAGTGTTTATTTTGCTAATAAGTTTTCCAGTCCCTTTATTCCAAATGTGATTGGTCAGATGGAAGCAGACGGCATTGAACAGTGTATTTGCTTGATTTTGGAGCCCCATTATTCTTTCTACTCTGTCATGGGTTATGAGAAATTTTTAGAAAGCAAGCAAATTCAATTTTTAGTCATTAAGGACTGGTATCAAGAAGAAGCGCTATTAAACTATTGGGCAGATGAAATTGGTAAGATTTTAAAAGAAGAAGTAAAGCAGGATAGCTTTAAAGTCATCTTTTCAGCCCACAGTGTGCCCATTTTTGCCTTGGATTTTGGTGACCCATATATTGACCAAATTTTTGAAAATAGCAAGCTTGTCGCTGAAAAACTAGGTTTGAGTTCTGAGCAATATACTAACACTTGGCAAAGTGAAAGTGATATCGGGATTCCATGGATTAAGCCAGATGTCTTAGAGTATCTCAGAGAACGGAAAGAACATCCAGACCATTATATTTTTGTTCCTATCAGCTTCATTAGCGAGCATATTGAAGTCTTGTTTGACAATGATGTGGAATGTTATGACTTATGTCAGGAATTTGGTGTAAACTACCATCGTCCACCAATGCCAAATACAGATTCTCGTTTGATTGATGCCTTGGTTAATACAGTCAGAGCTAATGAGGACAAAGAGTTTAAGGAATTTCTCCCAGAAGAAGAAACCTTTGATGAGTTAGTTCCTTCAGATGAGACGAAAAATATCTTGGCCGAATCTCAAGATTTACAAATGCCAGAATTTGTGAAAAAATTGATTGAGAAAAAAGGTCGGGAAAATGTTAAGATGCCTTATCTTATTAAGAAAATGCTTGAGAAAGCAGGTAAGTTACCAAAAGAGTAAAGAAAAAAGGATTTAGCTTTGTGCTAGATCCTTTTAATCGATTATTTTTTCTCAAGAAGAGCTTTGATTTCTTGAAGTACTTCCAATTCAGTTGGTCCGGCTGGAGCTTCTTCAACAGTTTCTTCTTTCTTAGTAAGGCTTTGGGCTTTTTCCATAGCTTTAATAACGAAGAAGAGAACAGTACCTACAACAAGGAAGTTGATAATAGCACTCAAGAATTTACCATATGTAACACCATTCCATGCAAGCTCAGCGATATTTTGTACTTTCGCAGCTTCCAAGGCTGGGTTCAATAGTAGAGGAGTGATGATATCATTAACAAATGAAGTAACGATTGCACCAAAAGCAGAGGCAATGATCACACCGACAGCAAGGTCAACAACATTACCACGAAGCAAAAATGCTTTAAGATCTTTTAACATTTTCATTTTACCTTTCAAAAATTTTTACTCTTCATTATATATTAATTGAGAAGAGCTTGCAAGCTATATGCTCAGAAATTTTATTTTTTAAAAATAAAAACCTTACTAAAAATATAATTAAGGATAATTATCAATAATTGTGCAAGAAATGTTTCGATTGCATTGATTTTGTCAAGATTTTCATTTACGAATTGACCTATGATGTGAGGGAATTGAGTCACAAACAGAAAAGTAAAGAGCAAATCTAACAGAAAAGTAGAAAGGCGAGCAAGAGAAAATTTCACTAAACGGATAAGTCGATTCTTCCTTGTTTGCTTAAATACGATTGTATCATTTGTGATAAAGGCAAAGAGGATACCGATACTATTTGCTAGCCCAGTAGCAAGGAGTTCTCTATGAGTTAGTTGATAAATGACTAATCTAGATAGAATGGAGACAAGAGTAGTTGCTATTCCAAAAAAAAGATAGGCTAAGAGCTCATTCACGAAGAGACTTTCAATGCGTTTTTTCATGCTTTAAGTATAGCATAAAGCAGGCTATTGTGCTATACTAGTAAGGTTGAATAAAGCAACCCTTGGTGCTTAGCTTCTTTCACCAAGCATATTACACGCGGATAATCCGCTAAAGGAGAAAAGATGAAAAAATTAACTATTCGTGATGTTGCAGATATTGCAATCGTCGCTGCTATCTATGTCGTTTTGACTGTCACACCGCCCCTAAATGCCATTAGCTATGGTGCTTATCAGTTCCGTATTTCAGAAATGATGAACTTTATGGCTTTTTACAATCCTAAGTACATCATCGGAGTTACCATCGGTTGTATGATTGCTAATTTCTTTAGCTTCGGACTGCTAGATGTCTTTGTTGGTGGTGGATCAACCTTGGTATTCCTCAGTTTAGGTGTTTGGCTTTTTGCAAAATACAGCAAAGATTACCTCTTTAACGGATTAATTCGAAAAGATCATTTCTTCTTTTCAATTCTCTTTTCAATTTCCATGTTTACCATCGCTGCCGAGTTGAATATCGTAGCAGAATTACCATTTTTCCTTACTTGGTTTACAACAGGGATTGGTGAATTTGCCTCATTAATTATTGGTGCGATTATCATTGGTAAAATTGGTCGTCGAATCGATTTAAGCAAATAGAAGAAGATAAGCTAGGTAGCTCTTACCTGGCTTTTTCTTATGGAAAATTTCTAAGGAAACTTGACAAGATTTTCTAACTATAGTATACTTTTTAAGTAAGCTGATTTAGCTCAGTTGGCAGAGCGCATCCATGGTAAGGATGAGGTCGCCGGTTCAATCCCGGCAATTAGCATGATATTTACAGGGAAACTCTTGAACACAAGAGTTTTTTCTTATGCTCGCGAGAAAAAATTCTGACTTTTGTATAATAAAAGTCATCCTGCAAAATTTTTTTATTGACAAACCCACTTATTTCTAGTAATATAATAGACGCGATGAGTCGATAGGTAGTCTTCGGACTACTATTGAGCATAAGGAGGTCATAACGCAGGAGCGGACCTTGATGAGTTGTGTGAACCTGCTCATCACATGAAGATGCCTCTTAGTCCCTAGTCTAGCGACTGGGGATTTTTATTTTCCAAAAAATGATGAAAAAGCTTTGCAATTCATGGAAAAAGTAGTATAATACATCTATTATAGAAATTTTTAGAAAATTCCGAAAGAGGTTATTTATGGGATATACAGTTGCTGTAGTCGGCGCGACAGGTGCTGTCGGAGCTCAGATGATAAAAATGTTGGAAGAATCAACACTTCCAATCGATAAAATTCGTTTCCTTGCTTCTGCACGTTCAGCAGGCAAGACTTTGAAATTTAAAGACCAAGATATTACGATTGAAGAAACGACTGAGACAGCTTTTGAGGGAGTTGATATTGCACTCTTCTCAGCAGGTGGTTCGACATCAGCTAAGTATGCACCATACGCAGTTAAAGCTGGAGCGGTAGTAGTAGATAATACATCTTACTTCCGTCAAAATCCAGATGTTCCTTTGGTTGTTCCAGAGGTCAATGCTCATGCACTTGATGCCCACAACGGGATTATTGCTTGCCCTAACTGTTCAACAATCCAAATGATGGTGGCGCTTGAACCTGTCCGTCAAAAATGGGGCTTGAATCGTATCATCGTTTCAACTTACCAAGCCGTCTCAGGTGCTGGTATGGGAGCAATTCTTGAGACACAACGTGAACTTCGTGAAGTCTTGAATGATGGTGTAACCCCACGTGATTTGCATGCGGAAATCTTGCCTTCAGGTGGGGATAAGAAACATTATCCTATCGCCTTCAATGCTCTTCCACAAATTGATGTCTTCACTGAAAATGATTACACTTACGAAGAGATGAAGATGACTAAGGAAACTAAGAAAATCATGGAAGATGACAGCATTGCAGTGTCTGCAACATGTGTGCGTATTCCAGTCTTGTCAGCTCACTCTGAGTCTGTTTACATCGAAACAAAAGAAGTGGCTCCAATCGAAGAAGTAAAAGCAGCTATCGCAGCCTTCCCAGGTGCTGTTCTTGAAGATGATGTAGCTCATCAAATCTATCCTCAAGCCATTAATGCAGTGGGTTCACGTGATACCTTTGTTGGTCGTATCCGTAAAGACTTGGATGCTGAAAAAGGAATCCACATGTGGGTTGTTTCAGATAACCTTCTCAAAGGTGCTGCTTGGAACTCAGTTCAGATTGCAGAAACTCTTCACGAACGTGGCTTGGTTCGTCCAACGGCCGAATTGAAATTTGAATTAAAATAGTCATATCGTTTAGGAGTTCAGATGAACTCCTTCTTTGAAATAGAGAGGTGTTTCTCATGTCTTATAAAGATTTAAAAGAGTGTAAAATCATCACAGCCTTTATTACCCCCTTCCATGAGGATGGTTCCATCAACTTCGATGCTATTCCAGCCTTGATTGAGCATTTATTGGACCATCATACGGATGGAATTCTTCTCGCAGGGACCACTGCTGAGAGTCCAACCTTGACCCATGATGAGGAGTTGGAACTGTTTGCGGCTGTACAAAAGATTGTCAATGGACGTGTGCCTTTGATTGCGGGTGTGGGTACCAATGATACGCGTGACTCTATCGAGTTTGTCAAAGAAGTAGCAGAATTTGGTGGTTTCGCAGCTGGGCTTGCTATTGTTCCTTACTACAACAAACCTTCTCAAGAAGGAATGTATCAGCACTTTAAAGCTATTGCAGATGCTTCTGACCTACCAATTATTATCTATAACATTCCAGGTCGTGTGGTTGTCGAATTGACTCCAGAAACCATGCTTCGTTTGGCTGACCATCCAAATATTATTGGTGTCAAAGAATGTACTAGCTTGGCTAATATGGCTTACTTGATTGAGCACAAGCCAGAAGAATTCTTGATTTATACAGGTGAAGATGGAGATGCTTTCCATGCCATGAACCTTGGTGCGGACGGGGTTATTTCTGTTGCCTCTCATACAAATGGGGATGAAATGCACGAGATGTTTACTGCCATTGCAGAAAGCGATATGAAGAAAGCTGCAGCTATTCAGCGTAAATTCATTCCTAAAGTCAATGCCCTCTTCTCTTATCCAAGTCCTGCTCCAGTTAAGGCCGTTCTTAACTATATGGGATTTGAAGCTGGACCAACTCGTCTACCTCTTGTTCCAGCACCAGAAGAAGATGCCAAACGCATTATCAAGGTTGTTGTAGATGGCGACTACGAAGCGACTAAGGCAACTGTAACAGGGGTTTTAAGACCAGATTATTAATGAAGACAATAAAATCCATGACCGAATGAAGGATCATGGATTTTTCTTATTTTCCTAAACAGAATTGGCTAAAGAGTTGGGTGATGAGTTCATCAGGAGCAGCATCCCCAGTGATTTCTCCGAGGATTTCCCAAGTACGAGTCAAGTCAACTTGAAGCAAGTCAACTGGCATACCTAGTTCCAGCCCTTCATTAACAGCTTGCAAACTTTCAACAGCCTTCTCAATCAAGGAAATATGACGGGCATTGGACAAGTAGGTTGCATCTTGCTCAACAAAACCAGCATTTTCAAAGAAGAGGTTGTTGATTCTCTCTTCAATCTTATTGATGTTTTGGTTTTTAAGGACTGAAATACGAATAACGTCTTCAGGTAGTTCCGAAGTTTCAATCGCTTCAGGCAGGTCGGTTTTGTTAAGAAGAATAATGCGATTAGTCTCCCGACTGATTTCTAGGAGTTGGCGGTCTTGGGCGGTTAGTGGTTCACTGGCATTTAGCACCAGTAGAACCAAGTCAGCTTCCTTAAGAGCTTTTTTCGAACGCTCAACACCAATTTGTTCAACGATATCATCTGTTTCACGGATTCCAGCTGTATCAATCAATTTAAGTGGAACACCGTTGATGTTGACGTATTCTTCGATGACATCTCGAGTTGTACCAGCAATGTCTGTAACGATAGCCTTGTCCTCACGTAAGAGGTTGTTGAGGAGGCTGGATTTTCCAACGTTAGGACGGCCGATGATAGCTGTTGAAATTCCCTCACGGAGGATTTTGCCGCGACGGGCTGTCCTAAGGAGATTAGTTAGTAATTGTTCAAACTCCATAGTCTTCTCACGGACAACAGCAGTAGTGGCTTCCTCAACATCGTCGTACTCAGGATAATCAATATTGACCTCGACTTGGGCAAGTGTATTGAGGATTTCTTGACGGGTATTATTGATAAGATCAGAAAGGGAACCATCTAATTGTTTGACCGCAATGTTCATGGCCTTGTCAGTCTTGGCACGGATGATGTCCATCACTGCCTCAGCCTGTGTCAAATCCACACGACCGTTTAGAAAGGCACGTTTGGTAAATTCACCAGGTTCTGCCAACCGAGCTCCTTCACGGATAGCTAGCTGGAGAATCTCATTGGTCACCGCAATCCCACCATGGGTGTTAATCTCGATAATATCTTCACGAGTGAAGGTTTTTGGAGATTTCATAGCCCCAACCATGACTTCGTCCATGACTTTACCAGTTAGTGGGTCGACGATATGGCCATAGTTGAGGGTGTGACTAGCAACATTGGTCAAGTCTTTTCCTTTAAAAATTTTCTGTGCAATAGCAAAACTGTCTGTTCCGCTCAGGCGGACAATACCAATAGCCCCTTCACCTAGTGGAGTAGATATAGCAGCGATGGTATCAAATTCACGTGTAATCATAATGTTTCCTTTAATTAATAGCTCTTTTCTTGGAAATTTTCCCAAGTATCCTTTCAAATTGTAACAAATTTGAACTATTTCTTCAATGGATGCTACTTGGAGATTGAAAAAGCCTAAGCAATTCTGCTTAAGCTAGCTTATTTGGTGCGCATTTCACCTTGTGGGAAGTAAGTTCCTTCAGGCATGTCGTTGATGATGACATGGACAGCAGATTGAGGTGCTCCAGTGTTACGGACAACAGCTTCCGTTACTTCCTTAGCAAGAGCATTCTTTTGCTCGAGCGTGCGTCCTTCAAATAAATCGATGCGTACAAATGGCATAATAGCTTCCTCCACTAGTTTTTGATTTCTTCTATTTTACCACATTTTGCCGTTTAAAGCTTAAGAAAATTATGATATACTAGAATGTAGCAAAAATTTAGAAATGGACGTGAAGCAAGAAACATGGCACAGTTGTATTATCGTTATGGGACCATGAACTCTGGTAAGACGATTGAGATTCTCAAGGTGGCCTATAACTATGAGGAGCAAGGAAAAGGTGTTGTGATTATGACCTCGGCTCTGGATACGCGTGACGGTGTTGGCTATGTGTCGAGTCGTATTGGCATGAAACGCCCTGCCATTGCGATTGAGGAAACAACTGATATCTTCGGCTATATCCGAGACCTACCTGAAAAACCATACTGTGTGTTAGTTGATGAAGCCCAGTTTCTCAAGCGTCATCATGTTTACGACTTAGCTCGTGTTGTCGATGAGTTAGACATACCTGTCATGGCTTTTGGTTTGAAAAATGACTTTCGCAATGAACTGTTCGAAGGTTCTAAGTATCTCTTGCTTTTAGCAGATAAGATTGATGAGATTAAGACCATTTGCCAGTATTGTAAGAAAAAGGCGACTATGGTCTTGCGAACACAGGATGGACTGCCCGTTTACGATGGAGAACAGATCCAGATTGGTGGTAATGAAACTTATATCTCAGTTTGCCGTAAACATTATTTTGCGCCAATGATAACCTCTAACAAGGAGCAAAACTATGACAATTGAACTTAGAGATGTTACAATGGAAAATTATTTTGATGTTTTGAATTTGAATGTCAAGGAATATCAAAAACAATTCATTGCAACCAACTCAATTAGTTTAGCTGAAGCATACGTCTACACTAAAAATGGAGATTTTGTAGCTCCATTGGCAGTTTATGATAATGATGCAATTATAGGTTTTGTGATGATAGCTTATGATAAAAAGATTGGAATTAGTAGTGGAAATTATTTACTATTTCGTTTTATGATTGATAAGAATTTTCAAAATCAAGGATATTTTAAACCAATTATGGATAAAGTACTAGACTATGTTCGGACAGCGCCAGCAGGTTTAAGCAATAAACTTTGGTTGTCTTATGAACCAGAAAATGAACAGGCAAGATCTTGTTACCTCAGTTATGGATTTAAAGAAACTGGGGAAATATCCGAGAACGAAGTAGTAGCAATCTATGATTTAACAATTGAGAAATAAGGAGAAAAAATGAACATCTATGATCAACTACAAGCTGTAGAAGACCGTTATGAAGAATTAGGAGAGTTGCTCAGTGACCCAGATGTGGTTTCGGACACCAAGCGTTTCATGGAGCTCTCAAAAGAAGAGGCTTCAAGCCGTGATACAGTGACGGCTTACCGAGAATACAAACAAGTCCTTCAAAACATCGTTGACGCTGAAGAAATGATTAAGGAATCAGGTGGAGATGCTGACTTGGAAGAAATGGCCAAGCAAGAACTCAAAGATGCCAAGGCTGAAAAAGAAGAATACGAAGAAAAACTGAAAATCTTGCTCCTTCCTAAAGATCCAAACGATGACAAGAATATCATCCTTGAAATCCGTGGAGCAGCTGGTGGAGATGAAGCAGCACTTTTCGCTGGAGATTTGCTAACCATGTACCAAAAGTATGCTGAAGCTCAAGGATGGCGCTTTGAAGTTATGGAAGCTTCTATGAACGGTGTCGGTGGTTTCAAAGAAGTCGTTGCCATGGTTTCAGGTCAGTCTGTTTACTCTAAGCTTAAGTACGAATCAGGTGCCCACCGTGTGCAACGTGTCCCTGTGACAGAAAGCCAAGGTCGTGTCCATACATCAACTGCCACAGTTCTTGTCATGCCTGAAGTGGAAGAAGTTGAATATGATATTGATCCAAAAGACCTTCGTGTCGACATCTATCACGCCTCTGGTGCTGGGGGACAGAACGTCAATAAGGTTGCGACAGCAGTTCGTATCGTTCACTTGCCAACCAATATCAAGGTTGAGATGCAGGAAGAACGTACCCAGCAGAAAAACCGTGAGAAGGCCATGAAAATCATCCGTGCGCGTGTTGCTGACCACTTTGCTCAGATTGCTCAGGATGAACAAGACGCTGAGCGTAAGTCGACAATCGGTACTGGTGACCGTTCAGAACGGATTCGTACTTATAACTTCCCACAAAACCGTGTCACAGACCACCGTATCGGCTTAACTCTCCAAAAACTAGATACCATTTTGTCTGGTAAATTGGACGAAGTTGTGGATGCCTTGGTGCTCTATGACCAAACACAAAAATTAGAAGAATTAAACAAATAATGAAATTAGCTCAATTATTTTCAGATTTTGAAGAAGAGTTGATAAGACAAGGAGAGGAAGCTGAAAGCCTCTCTTTTGTCTATCGTAGCCTGAAAAATCTATCTTTTACAGATTTCGTTTTTGCCCTCCAGCAGGAAGTGACGGAAGAGGAAGAAGTATTTGTAAAAGGAATTTTCCAACAGTTACTAACTCATAAACCGGCACAGTACATCATTGGACAGGCAGATTTTTATGGAATGCAGTTAAAAGTTGATGAGCGAGTATTGATCCCTCGTCCAGAAACAGAGGAGTTGGTGGAGCTTATCCTAGCTGAAAATTCTGAGGAAAATCTTAAGGTCCTAGATATCGGGACTGGTAGTGGAGCTATTGCTCTCGCTCTAGCAAAAAATAGACCAGATTGGTCAGTGACAGCAGCAGATATTTCCCAAGATGCTTTAGATGTAGCTAATGAAAATGCTAAAAATCAAAATCTTCAAATATTTTTAAAAAAATCTGACTGTTTTACAGAAATTTCTGAAAAATATGATATAATTGTTTCCAATCCACCCTATATCTCTCGTGAAGATGAGTCAGAGGTCGGCTTGAATGTTTTGCATTCGGAGCCTCATCTAGCTCTCTTTGCAGATGAGGATGGCCTAGCTATTTACCGTAGAATTGCGGAAGATGCAAAAGACTATCTCAAAGATGGTGGTAAGATTTAC
Source organism: uncultured Streptococcus sp. (assembly GCA_963522215.1). Lineage (GTDB taxonomy): Bacteria > Bacillota > Bacilli > Lactobacillales > Streptococcaceae > Streptococcus. Next base: position 13,690 of record CAUQXM010000041.1, read on the forward strand.
ATTGAAATTGGATACAAGCAAGGTCAAAGTGTTCCTGAACTCTTTAGGAAACATCTTCCTGAAAAAAGAGTTCGAACACTCAAGGATCAGTTTGGTCAAGATAGGATGGTCGTGGTTGATGATGGACAGGATTAGACAAGAGTTGGAAAATGGTGGAGCTGCCGTTCTACCTACAGAGACAGTTTACGGTCTTTTTGCCAAGGCTCTAGACGAAAAAGCAGTTAATCATGTATACCGGATTAAACGTCGTCCAAGAGATAAGGCACTCAATCTCAATATCGCCTCTCTAGAGGACATCTTGTACTTTTCTAAGAATCAGCCAACTTATCTACAAAAACTTGTAGAGACCTTTTTACC
>CAUQXM010000042.1:0-13529 GCA_963522215.1 uncultured Streptococcus sp.
CCTGCGGGTCCAATGGATGGAGGGGAGTCAAGAACTGACAGTTGGGACCAATCATCGCATTGTCCCCGATGCGAATCGGACAAACATCCAGCATGATCAAGTTCCAATTAGAATAAAAATTTTCCCCTAGATGGATATTGACCCCATAATCGACCACCAGGCGTGGATTGACAAAGATATTTTGTCCAGTCGAGCCGAACCAAGTCTTGATGATTTCGACTCCCTTCAAGGGATCTTCTTCCTTGTTAAAGGCAGATTGTTTTTGGCGAGAAGCCTGAGCCAAGGCTCGCAATTCTGGATCCGATGGACGGTAAACCTCTCCCGCTATCATTTTCTGGTATTCACTGGTCATTGTTTTCTTCTCCTTGTTCCCTACTATCATAAAAAATTTTCTACATATCCAACTAGGATAAGGGGTACTTTCTACAGTTTATACTCTGGTTTTCATCACATTCGCTCTATCTTGCTAAACGAATACGGGTCACAATTCCGTCTGGGTCTGTGATTTCCATCTGGCTAGATGTCAGCCACTTGATTGGAGCATCAACTTCTTGTGCTCGCTTGGCAATCGTTAACAGTTCTTCTTTATCTGCGACTTCAATGACATAATAGGCTAAGCCTGGCAAGCCTTGCTTACGCGGAGCTAGGCCTTTTCCTCCCCATTCATTGACTGCTAAGTGATGGTGGTAGTCCCCAGCTGCAATCCAACTAGCGCTCTGCAAACTGAATTTATCCTCTAGTCCTAACACCTTTTGATAAAACTGGCTGGACTTTCGACTATCCTTGACGGAAAGATGGATATGCCCCATTCTCGTACCTTCTGCTAGGATAAAGGGCTCTACTCTTTCCCCCAACTCATAGATATCCTGCGCCGCAAGAGCCTCTGTCACCCCGATAATGCGTCCATCTTCTCGAATATCCCATGTGGAAACTGGCTTATCTCGATAGAGCTCGATGCCATTTCCCTCCAAATCTTCCAAGTAAAGAGCCTCACTGTAACCGTGATCTGCACCGCCAACAAGAGGAATCTGTAAATCTGTCAGGTGTTTCAAGACATCAGCCAAAACCTTTCGTGTCGGCAAGAGAATGGCCAGATGGTAAAGGCCATAATGTTCCCTTACTTCTCCACTCTCTTGTGCTTGAATCAGCTGTACCAAGGCTTTTCCACCCAGGCCTAGAACTACCTCTGTCTCAGTTTTAGATAAGATTTCTAAACCAAGCACTTGCTGATAAAAGGCTGTTTGGCTTGCCAAATCCTTTACATTTAAAACTGCCTCTGCCAAATAAATGTGGCTCTCGTATTCATAGGTCATAAATAGTCCTCTTTTATGTTGTAATATTTTTTGTTACAGCTATTATATCATTCCCATCAAGAAAGTCAAGTCAGACAACTTATAGATTATAATTCTGTCATCTTACCTATATGACACTAAACCAAGAAAATCTACAGAGAATTGATAATCAAACCATTGAAAATTTTTAACCAGCTCTAAGATGACTCTCATCTCAACCTCAACAGAAAAGGAGCGGATATGATATCCTACTCCTTATTCTTGTCAGAAAATCTAATTAGAATTAGTCTTCTTTTTTCTTGCGAGCAAGAAATCCAAATCCACTCAAGACACCTAAAAGTCCAAGTGCTGCTAGGCTAGAGTTGGCTTCTGTACCTGTGTTAGGAAGTTCAGCTTGTCCTGTTCGAGGTAACTCTTCCCCAGATTCTGAGTGTTTCCCCTGAGATGACTTGTCCTCTTCTTGGGCAACCGCTTCATCTTGATGAGAACCTTCTTGTTTTGTAGGTTCATCAATCTTAACAGAATTTGACTGAAGGTATTCTTGATTCTGTGGTTTCGTTACATCATCACCTATTACCTCAGTATACAAATGGGTAACAATGCCATCTTTTTCATGGGTCATTGTATATCGATATTTCTTACCATTTTTCGATATGATATCAGATTTAGGAGCCAATTTACCAATTTGAATTGGAACGAGTTCTTCATTCGATTCAATAATAATATGACGAGTAATCAATAATGGAGCTACAGGACGAATCGCTGGTCCACCTTTCTCACTTACAACTCCCTCTGGTAATTCTGGTCGTACTTCCGGTTCACCCTTCTCACTCACAATACCTTCTGGTAATTCTGGTCGTACTTCCGGTTCTCCCTTCTCACTTACAACTCCCTCTGGTAATTCTGGTCGTACTTCCGGTTCACCCTTTTCACTTACAACTCCTTCTGGTAACTCTGGCTGTACTTCTGGTTCGCCCTTTTCACTAAAGTATTCTACAAAGTCATAAATAACCGTTTTTTCATTTTCATCAACTGTACCTATTTCAGGCGCTGAAGTAGCACGATGTCCTTTGTAAATATAGCTTTTTCCGTCCTTTTTGATGACCGTATATGCTTCTGGAGGAATTGAAGTGTAAGAATCTCCAATGGATGCTTCTTTCGTTAACTGTTTCTCCATCGCTATTTCGGTATTCGTTCCTTCAATCATGTATTTTTCGAAGATATTTCCACCAGTTGCTAGTTTATAGACATAGGTAATTTCAGTAGTTCCTGAAACAACTTTCCCTGTTTCTGTAGGAGAGCCTGTTTTCAGTCCTACTAGTTTATATTTTTTACCATCTTTGGTGATTTCTTGTAGTTTTACCGTTGTAGCATCATATGAAACCTCTTTGTTTGTTGTCGTTGGTGTTCCTACTACTACTTTTTGATTATCCTTATTTAAGTAATATTTAGTTTCTGTAGAAGATATCACTGCATCTTTAACAACATCTGTACTTTCTTTAATAGAAGTTCCATCCGCTAATTCATACTTAACAATGACACTACCTTTACTCTCAGTAGTTTCTGTTTCTTCCTTAGCGTAGATGTTTTTAACATTAGTTAGTTGATCACTAATATGGTAAGCACGGGTTGGTTGGTATAAGTCGTAATAATGAATTTCACTATAAATAGGCTCAGATATTGACGCATGTTGTTCATATTTCGTAGGTGCGGCAATTCTATATCGAACTCCATCTTTTTCATATTCTTTATATAATTGGCCTAATCCATATTGATATCTAGTATCTTCACTATAATATTTCGAACCAAAATAGCCAAATCTATAAGCTAAATAAGTTTTTTCTGGTTGATTAGAATCATCATCTTCACTAGGATAATAATAATCTGTATTCTTATCTCCTAGTTTAAAATCCACATTTACTTCAAACACATTTTTTACAAAATTTGCATTTGTTGGAACTTGGTCGACATACTGAATTGCTTTATGAGCCTCTTTAAACTTCGTGACATTTGCTTTTTCACTCTCGTAGTTAGCAGTGTCTTTAAACTCTTCAATATTTCCAACAAATTTTGGTTCTACTTTATCTCGAGAATTTTTCCATCCTACTGTAATTTCTTTTTCGCCAAACATTTCTTTTAGCTTAGTTATATATTCTGTCACATCGTGATACTCGACAAATTGCCCGTTTTCTCTTATATAGCCATTAAACTCTTGATGCACAGAATGAGTTGGGCGATTCTTTTTATCAACTGCACTTTTATTTGTTAATGTAATCTTATAGATTTCTTCCCATGTCTTTTCTTTTTTAGGGTTAGTGACATCTTCGTCTTTTAAATCTCTTAATCTCTCATCTAAAAGATTGTTTAAGCCTTCCTCTAATGCTTTCTCATTAAAAAATGCACCTGCCGTATACGCTTCTTGTTCCGTTGCTGTAGTAACAGATTCTTTTAATGCTACCTCATTTTTTTCAACAACTAAGATAGTATCTCCTTCCTTAATTCCACCATCAGTTGTTATATTTTCTTTTGTGAAATCTTTAGCATCATTTTCACCTTGTTTAAATGTTTCAACAGCCCAAGAATCATTGGCTGTAGTTGGTTTTGTAGCTAAAACATACTTTCCGTATTTTCCTTCATCAGTTTCAGAAACTAACCAAACTCGACTACCTTCTTTAATATTGTTATAGCGAATACTTCCATCTTCATTATGCAAGTTTCCAGGATTTGCATGTACTGTAATATCATTGAAAGTTGTTTCCTTAGCAGTCCCCTCGTGTTTATCTACTTCTGTATCAATCTTATGATATTTTTCTCCGTTCTTTTCTAAAACTTTATCAACTTCTTTGATTTTACTTAAAACATCATCATTTAAATTTGCTACATTTCCTTCATAACGTTTGCCAAAAAGTCCACGAATTTTATAATCCATAGTAGTACTAGAAAGGTGTTTATCACCAACAGGAATTTCTACATCAGATTCTTCTTTCAGCACTTCGCCTTCTTTTGTGACATAAGAAATTTTTGAATCCTTAAAGTTATCTTCTCCTTGTTTTTTTATAGTTTCCTTTTCAACTCTGTCTAAATTATCTTTGGCTCTACCTTCATTCTCGCGATGATTTCTTTCATATCCAGCTTCTGTACTCGTTGCATGATAATCCAAACCATCAAACACATGCATTTTTGGCATTGTATAGCTACCAGCACCATTACTCAATGTTTCCATTTCCACATTATCTTTCGCAGATGTTATTGTGCTTTCTTTTGGTTTATTTGCAGTATCTTCTGCCAACACCGGACTAGCTCCAACAACCATCATCCCTAGTAAAACAGAAGCCACTCCTATTCCTTTGTATTTACGTAATGAATATTTTTGAATTGTATCTTTTTTCATAAGGTATTTTTCCTTTTATTTCTTTCTACTCATTATAAAAATTATACTAACTATTTTAGTATATCACTCTTAGTTTCCTTTATCAAACAATTATACATAAAGGAAATTAAAAAAATAGACAATAAGATATCCAATAAAATCTCATTATCTATTTCATTTTTAGGCGTTCATGAGTAATAAATATCTCTTAGAAACTTGTTCTTTTGAATAGCGATTCACAAACTTACTTGTATTTTCTAGCTCGATTTCTTTATCAGTCTCATATAAACACTTGATAAGATGCGCTAATTCCTCTGGTGTATCATATAAGCAAATATCTGAGTTCTTAGATGCATAATATTGATGAGCAATTTCAACATTAGAAAGTAAGGGAATTAATCCAAAACTCATGGCTTCAACACAGGCATTGGCAAATAATTCCTTTTGGGAAGTTGAAATATAGCCATCATGTTCCCCATAAGGTACCTCATCTACATATCCAATCACATGGATGGTAGATGGCAAAGTCGGATACTCTTTCTTCAATTTTTCAATATCTCCACCATATAAGAATACTTCTACAGGTAGGCCTTCTTGTTCTAACTTCCTAAAGGCTTCTATAATCCATTCTACCCTTTTTACCTTACTCATATTCCCTACATAACAATAGGAACTAGGCTTTCTTCTTTGTAATACTGCTGAGGAAACTTGAGGTGCAAAAATCGGTGGCATAAATTGTGCGTGATACCCTAAATCTTGCAAGATTGATGTTAATACTTCTGAAGCTACTAAATATCTAGTTTTTCTTCTTAGATTATGAGCTGGATTTAGCAATACATTGTCATGGATATATTCCCAATAGAGACGGTTTGTATTTTCTACAAAGCGCCATAATTTGGGAGTCACCACGTTATGTTGATCTCGAATTAAGATGTCTTTCTTATCTGTAAGACTGATTAATACCTGAATCAATAAGTCTTCATAGGTTAACCATTCTCCATCTTTATAATATAAATAATTGTCCTCCATCATATAAATGGGACTTGGTTCTTCTCTTGGCTTATAGTACCGTGCCCGCATCGCTGTCGAACCATCTCGATTTAACCATTCCAGTTCTTCTTTTTTATTTTTCTTTAAATATAATCCAGAAGTAAAATATAGGGTTTCTTCTTCTAATTCAATGCTAGCCACAAATCCGTTAATCACAGTCATTTTTCCATTAGGATACCTATCAATGATATCGGAAGGACGAATACTTAATTCATCATGACCAATATCTGATTGATAATGGCTTACACTCACTAATTCATCCCTTTGGAAGCCTATTTGTTCATAGCCAGCCTTCCAATCGGGTCGAACTTGAGGATGGGTTAAAATATATAGATGTCCCCAACCCAAATAATCTGCAATTTTCTTTCTGGATAATTGGGAAGATTCAAATCCATATTTTCTAACCTCTCTTTGCCAGAGCCCTGGATGTATTGTAATCATTTTAGTCATAACAATCTCCTATCATATACGGTAACCTTCGCGACTCATTTATCTGTACTTGTTTATCAGAAAGATTTACTAATCTGAATTATATCATATGAATCATACTTTTACTAGATTCTATCAATAATACCTAACATCTACTTAATACCCCAATAAAAAATCCAAGCTAGTGCATGGATTTACATTTCCTAATATATATATTTATGCTACCAGCCAAGTGAAACCCTTTCAAATTGACAACCCAAGCGTCGCAATTCTTTTTGACGGTCCTCATAGTAGGGGAGGGAAATACCTGTAATGGCCACATGGGACAGGTCTTGTAAGTGGAGGCTGACTGATGAGGTGAAATGATAGACCTGAACGAACTCGTATTCTTGAAAGAGTTGGGCTAGGACATCTTCAAAGATCAGCTCCGTCTCCAAGTAAGTCACGTTTGGAATAGTGAAGGTTTCCTTGGGATGAGGCAGATAGAGGTCAATGGCCAAGGCCTTGGCATAGGTACTAATAAAGCGGATGGAGATCTGGTCGTCCTCTTCAGAGAACTTTTGTCCCAGCAGGACCTTGACCGTCTTGCCATTTGAGACGGGTGCTTGTGGCAGGGCAAAAAAATGCTCCAGATAGACTAGCTTCTCTCTAGTCACGACATGGTAGTCACTGCGATAGAGGGTATAATGCTTTTCCGTCCACTCAATCAAGTCATCTCTGGTCAAGCCCAAAGAACCCACCTGACTGGGTTGAAGAGGGAGGGCATACATTCCCAAAGGGTAAATATCCGCATAGCCATCATCGAAACTCATGAGGTGATGGTAGGTCGAACTAGCAACCAAGTCCAAAATCAAGCTATTGTCAAAACTCGCATAAAAGATGGTTTCATAGTCTCCGGCCAGCTCCTGACAAATCTGAGCCAAGTCCTCTGCATCCTGAGGATAGTGAACATGGTCAAAATCCTTAGCATAATGCTCCTGACGAGCATTTTTTACAGGACTGACATAAAGGCTAACAAAGTCCTGATCAGGATAGAGTCCTTTGATATGCTGTGCAATCTTGGCCTGCAAGGGCGTTGTGGCAATGATGAGGTGTTTCATCTCTTTGATTCTCCTAGGTGGTGATGTTGCAGCAGGGTCTCAACGACTTCAAAGTCCAAGGCATCGTCGATATCATAAGAATAGAGTTTGGGCATTTCATAGGCTACTGTCTTATCTGTGTAAAAGGTCTCATCTCGTAGGTAAAGGTCCTTGCGAGAAATCCAGATACTACCGTTGGGATAATAATAGACAGGCTCTTTCTGCCGAGCATAGTGCTTGGAAACTTGAGGGGGACGGATAAATGATGACTCCGCCAACTGCAAGTAAAGACTACGACTCTTGTCCGCCCTAACACAGGAAATCAGATGGTCGGCCCCAGACTGACAGTAGAGTTGATAGGACTCGACGAGGTGCTCCACCTCTCTCAAGGGTGAGGTCACCTGTAGATTCACAAAGACCTGACCTTCCTCAAAGGGCTGTAAAAAGTCTCGTAAGGTCTCTAAGCTAGAGGTTGTTGATAGGGCCAATTCTTTTGGTCTATGGACACAACAAATCTCTGGATAGACTTGTCGACAGAGTTCTAGATAGGCGAGTGAGTCTGATGAGACCCAGATGTCACTAAATAGCTTGGAGGCTAGAGCGACTTCTATGGTATAGGAAACCAAGGGTTTGCCTGCTAGCGGTTTGATATTTTTATCCACTAAGCCGCGTGAACCCGAACGGATCAAAATGACGGCTATGGGTTTAGATTTTGCTTTCATATAGTCTTCCTTTAGTTTTCTATTGTATTGGACTAGTAAGAAAAGCTAGATTGATCAACTTACAACATCCTAGAAGTTCCTATCTAATAGTTCGCGGTATATTTGAGCCACTTTTTCCAGAGAATAGCGAGAGGCTAAGGCTAGATTTTTTTCTTTTAATAGATAAAAATCAGGCTGTTCCATCTCTTCTATCTTTTGAATCAACTCTGATTTAGTTTTAAACAAGTTGATAGCATTGGACTAGCTAGCATAGAAACGATGAGCGATATCCACATCCGAGAATAAGGCTAACAAACCTTGACTCAAGGCTTCAACACAGGCATTAGCAAATAACTCTGTGTAACTTGCAGACAGATAGCATTGGTGCAGATGATAAGGCACTTCGTTAACGATACCTTTAAAGTGAATGGTTGGCGGAATATCATATTGATTCTGTAATTCTGCTAGACGTTCCTCTGCGCCACCATAAAAGGTAATCTGGGCCTCGGAGCCACGTTTGTAGAGTTCGATAAAGGCTTCAATGACAAGTTCAACGTTCTTGCCTTCTCCCATATGACCCACTAGGCAATAGTCCAAAACAGGTCCAATTTTTCTTAGCTGACCTAATTTTTCTGTAAACATTGGTGGTAAAACTTGGTGTCATACCCTTGTTTCGCCAAAGTATCAGTCAACACTTCACTGGCGACTAGGTATTTATTTGTCTTGCGCAGATTGACGAGGCGTAAATCTCGCATGATATTTTCATGGACAACTTCATAGTAATTTTTGTCCGTTTTTCCATATAACGCCAGAGGCTAGGTTTGGGAACGATTTGTTGGTCACGGATGAAGAGGTCAGTTTGTTTTGCCCATCTGGCTAGGAATTTAACCAACAAGTCCTCTTCAGAACGGATTTCTCCTCCTATGCGGTAGATGTATTCTGGGTAAAAGATAGTAACAGAAGAGGGTTCTTTGAAGGGATCGATAAACTTGGGTACTCTCAAAGCCATAGCGATGGATTTCCTTGGCTGGATGAATGGTGACAATTCTCGACATGATGTAGACTCTTTCTCTCTTATTTTCTGCTTACAAAGGAAAAACCACCCTCACAAAAAGGCGAGGGTGGTTCATCCGTTACAATGCTCGGGGATTTCCTAGCAAGTTCCCCCTCAAAAGGACTTTATGCTATTCTATCACAAAGACCGACCATCTGCAAGATAGACTGCCTTAGACAGGATAGCTTGGGGGAGTTTTCTTATTGTTTATAAATCGATTCTCTGAAATCATCTGTGCTACGTAGGTAGGCATTGTAGATTTTTTGTTTACAACTTTCAAGAAAATGGAGAAGGTAAACTAGCCTTCCCCATTTTAAGGTTATATCATTTTGCAACTTTGTTGTAAAAAGCTATTGAAACAGACTATTTGTTCATTAGTTGCCTAGTTTACCCATTCACCATTACCATTTACACGGTAACCATCTGGTGTTGTTGTGCTCACAGCCAAAGCTCCAGAATCGTAGGCATAGTACCAGTGCGGTCCGACTTTAAACCAACCTGTCTTCATGATACCTGCTTCGTCAAGGTAATACCAAGTGCCATTTTCCTTGTACCAGCCTGTCTTCATAGCTCCTGAGCCATCAAAGTAGAACCATCTATTTCCGTCTGTACCCCAGCCTGTAAACATAGCACCTGAGCTACTCAAGTAATACCAGCTACCATCTACTTTTACAAATCCAGTTTGCATGACACCTAGGTCATCCAAGTAGTACCATTTACCATCCGTTTTCACCCAGCCTGTCTTCAGATCACCAGACTCATAGAAATACCATTTTCCATTAGATTGCACCCAACCAGATTGGTCTGAACTAGAAGTTCTAAATTCTTTCAGCGCTTTTTCTACAACGACTGCTTTACTTTTAACTGTTGAAAGGTTTGAGGAGGTCACTTCTGTATACTGAATAGCAGGACCATATCCACCAGCCAATTCCTCTGAAGAAGCATCATCACCTAAAGCTAGAGAAATCGTTGCTACTTTCTGAGAACTAGCTGCATTTTTAAAAGCAGCGAGCCCCACATAGGTAAATTTAGAATTGATCAAAGCCTCATAATAACCTGTAAATTCTTTAGATGTTTCACCCTTCTTTTTCGCTACATAATTCGCCTTCTCAGCATGCCAGTTTTCAATTGCTTTTAGAAAACCTTCATAGTTCACATCTAAAGCTTCTCCTCTTATACTATTACTAGATGGAAAAGCAGTCCAGATTTCTTTCGTAGAAAGACGCTCAGGTTTCAGAGTTACTGACACCTCAGTAGCTCGTACAAAAGCAGTTTTCTCAAGATCAGTAGACCATTTGATAGGGACATACTTATCTACCAAACCTTCATCAGCTGCTTCCTTACGAATCTTATTAATCGCATCCAAAATAGTTTGTTTATTTGGGGTTAAAAATTCTCCCTTAATCCCAACCAAAACATTGCCACTAGAAGGATTTAGCACTTCTGAGCTCAAGACATTTTCATTTCTACCATCTGCAGATTGTGTTGCCACCAATCTGTCGTTGGCAAAAACATCATTTGTCAAAACTGCTCCAGCTAAAGTCAAAGCCAAGGCGCTAGCAAATACAATTTTCTTCATTTTTTCTCCTTTTATCCTTTAGATAGGACAGGTATTTTCAATATTAAATTATATCATATTTTCCTACTCTTTGCCCATTTCTACTAATGTTATAAGGTAAATACTATTCACACCACAAAGTAGAAACTCCATTCTTTATTTCACAACAAGCTCATAACGTGTCTTACTTGTGAAGGTTTGACCGGCTTTGAGAATGACTTGGTCTTTGAGGTCACTGTGAATGGCATCTGGTAAAGCTTGCGCTTCAAGGGCAATCCCATTGTGCTGTACCATTGGCTGACCTCCTATGATGACACTCTCATCCACAAAGTTTGCTGTGTAGACTACAAAGCAAGGAGCTTCTGTCTTGAAAAGCAGGAAGCGACCTGAGTTTTGGTCATAAAGGAAACCAGCATTGTCATGACCTGCAGGAAGGGCAAATGGATGATCCAAACCTGATACCAGCTGGAGTTGCTCATCTTCTTCTGCAAAGATATCCTTCAACAAGGCACCATTGTAGATGTGTTTAACCACATCACGAGTAGCATCTGGAGTTTTGACAGGAACACCGTCGGGAGCGATTGGATAAATGCCCTCTGTGTTTAGTTGGAAGACATGACGGTCAATCGTCTGCGTGAAATCACCAGACAAGTTGAAATAGCTGTGGTTGGTTGGATTGACCAGCGTATCCTGATCGGTCGTTACCTTGTAGCTGATTTCGTAGGCACCAGTTTCTTCTAAGTGGTAACTGATCCAAATCTTGAGATTTCCAGGAAATCCTCCTGTCCCATCTGTACGCTCTGTGTAGAGGGTCAAGCCATGGTCGCTCACCTCGACTAGTTCAAACAAGCTCGAATCCCAACCAGTTGAACCACTGTGGTTACAGTTGCTAGCATTGTTGACTTCAAGGTCATAGGTCGTACCATTTAGCTCAAATGTCGCACCTGCAATACGGCCTGCCACGGGACCCACATTCGCTCCATGCTTAGGACTATTGCCTACATAGCTATCAAAGTCATCAAAGCCCAAAATAACATTGGCAAAATTTCCATACTTGTCAGGTGTGACATAGCGCAAGATGGTCGCACCATAAGTCATAACCTCAAGCTGGTAGCCACCGTCCGTCTCAAATCGATAGGCCAAAACATCTTGTCCCTCAACATTTCCAAATACACGCTCTGTGTATGCTTTCATTCTGTTCTCCTTTTACTATTTCTCTCAAGCAAACAAACCATAGAAAGCCTACTGACAATCTATGGTTTGCCTGATGATATACAAATCCTCTTGTCAAGAATTCATAAACACTGTCTTACTTTTGATATTCGTGGATGATAACACCTTGTACCACACGGTTTACTGTACCTGTAGGAGACGGTGTATCTGGTTTATTTTCTACCTTGAGTGAAGTCAATAGGGCAAAGAGTTGGGCATAAACGATGTAAGGGAAGACACGGTAAATATCATTCAAGACACCGCCACAACCAAGGGCCACTTCTTTGACATTTTCAAGACCAAAGGCTTGATCACTCAAAAGCACAACACGACGAGCAATCTGATCACCAGCAACTTCACGAACCAAGTCCAAGTCGTACTTACGAGTGTAGTCTGTCGTTGTACCAAAGACCAAAACAACTGTATCTTCGTTGATAAGTGATTTTGGACCGTGACGGAAGCCGACTGGGCTTTCATACATGGTCGCCACTTGACCAGCTGTTAGTTCCAAAATCTTGAGCTGAGCTTCATGAGCAAGTCCAAAGAAAGGACCAGCGCCTAGATAGATGACTCGGTTAAAGTCTAGGTCAACAAGCTCTTTGACATCTTCTGCATTGTCTAGAATTTTACGGGCAAGACTAGATACAACTTCAAAACGTTCAGCTTTAACAGCAAATTCTGTAGGATCAAAGACCAAGAGAGCTGTTAGCATCATAGAGGTAAAGCTAGAAGTCATGGCAAATCCAGCATCATTGGAAGCAGCTGGTTGCAAGAGCAAGAGATTGCGGTCATCTCCATGAGCTTGAAGAGCCAATTTCCCATCTGCAGCACAAGTAATCGTCACTTGGTAAAGCTCATCCACCAAGGCTTTTGCCAAATCAACAGTCGCCACACTTTCAGGCGAGTTCCCACTACGAGCAAAAGACACAAGGACAGTTGCCACATCTTTTTTCAAATAAGTTTCTGGATTGGCAACGATATCTGTTGTCGCAATAGCATTGAAATTCCATTTGCGTTCGTCATAGACTTCCTTAAAGTAAGGTACCAAGGTATCTCCCACATAAGCAGAAGTCCCAGCACCTGTCAAGATAACCTTGATATAGTCATGTTTATCAGCAATCCCTTGCAGGAAGGCTGCAATTTCTTCACGTTTTGCTTGATAAGATTCAAAAGCTTCTTTCCATACATCAGGCTGTTGGTAGATTTCACGTGTCGTGATTTCTGCACCCAATTCGAGCAAGTCTTCTTTTGTATAATGTAGCATTGAGTCCCTCTTTTTCTATTAAATATGGGAATGGGAGTAAGCCCCATTCCCATGTATATTCTATATAAAATGCTCTAACGATTTTCACGTTGTCACATCGTATACTCAATGAAAATCAAAGAGCAAACTAGGAAACTAGCCGCAGGCTGCTCAAAACACTGTTTTGAGGTTGCAGATAGAACTGACGAAGTCAGTAACATCTATACGGCAAGGCGACGTTGACGTAGTTTGAATTTGATTTTCGAAGAGTATTATTCGTCTTCGTCATCATCGAAGCCCGCTAATAAATCATTGACTTTAACGATGCTTTCTGCAGCACGGTTCTTATAGTCCGCATCTGCACCTGTAAGGCTCGCATTGATAAATTCAATCACCATTGGAAGATTCATCCCTGCGTAAAGGTCAATATCACGACCTTCCATAATCAAACGGCTTACCACGTTACATGGTGTTCCACCGAGAAGATCCGCAAAGACTAGGAAATCATCCAATCCTTCGATAGCAGCTTCAAATTTTGCAG
>CAUQXM010000043.1:0-12581 GCA_963522215.1 uncultured Streptococcus sp.
CAATTTACGGTACACCTGCCTTTGTACACGGTGGTCCATTTGCCAATATCGCTCACGGATGTAACTCTGTCTTGGCAACGACTACAGCCCTTCACTTGGCTGATTACACAGTTACTGAAGCTGGTTTTGGTGCGGACCTTGGCGCTGAGAAATTCCTTGATATCAAGACACCAAACTTGCCAACTTCCCCAGATGCAGTAGTTATTGTCGCAACCCTTCGTGCCCTTAAGATGAATGGTGGCGTGTCTAAGGACGCTCTGACTGAAGAAAATGTAGAAGCAGTTCGTGCAGGTTTTGCTAACTTGAAACGCCATGTTGAAAATATTCGCAAGTTCGGTATTCCAGCAGTAGTAGCTATCAACGAATTTGTTTCTGATACAGAAGCTGAAATCGCAGCCTTGAAAGAACTCTGCGCCTCAATTGATGTGCCAGTTGAGTTGGCTAGTGTCTGGGCTGATGGCGCGGAAGGTGGAGTAGCTCTTGCTGAAACGGTTGTTAAGACTATCGCTGAAACCCCAGCTAACTATAAACGTTTGTATGACAATGACCTTTCTGTCCAAGAAAAGATTGAAAAGATTGTTACTGAAATCTACCGTGGTAGCAAAGTGAACTTTGAGAAGAAAGCTCAAACACAAATCGCTCAAATCGTTCAAAACGGTTGGGACAAATTGCCAATCTGTATGGCTAAAACTCAATATAGTTTCTCAGACAATCCAAATGCACTTGGAGCACCTGAAAACTTTGAAATTACCATTCGTGAATTGGTACCAAAATTAGGTGCAGGCTTCATCGTTGCCCTAACTGGTGATGTTATGACCATGCCAGGACTTCCAAAACGACCAGCTGCTCTCAATATGGATGTTGAAAGTGATGGAACAGTTCTAGGATTATTCTAATATATTGCAATTGATTTTAAATGAGTTTGGAAAAGCTATTCAAGCTCATTTTCTTATCTAGATATAAGGAGTTACCTTCTGCACGTAACCAGTCTAGGTAAAGATATTTTCCCTTAATTCTGATATAATAGAAATAGTGACTTCAAGAGTAAGGAAGAGAAGATGAACGCATTATTAAATGGAATGAATGACCGTCAGGCTGAGGCGGTGCAAACGACAGAAGGTCCCTTGTTAATCATGGCGGGGGCTGGTTCTGGAAAGACCCGAGTTTTGACCCACCGCATTGCTTATCTGATTGATGAAAAGCTGGTCAATCCTTGGAATATCTTGGCCATTACCTTTACTAATAAGGCTGCGCGTGAGATGAAAGAGCGTGCTTATAGCCTCAATCCAGCCACTCAGGACTGTCTGATTGCGACCTTCCACTCCATGTGTGTTCGTATTTTGCGTCGCGATGCGGACCATATTGGCTACAACCGAAATTTCACTATTGTGGATCCAGGTGAACAGCGAACGCTCATGAAACGCATTCTCAAGCAGTTGAACTTGGATCCTAAAAAATGGAATGAACGAACTATTTTGGGGACCATTTCCAATGCTAAGAATGACCTGATTGATGATGTGGCTTATGCTTCCCAAGCTGGCGATATGTATACGCAAATCGTGGCTCAGTGTTATACAGCCTATCAGAAGGAGCTTCGTCAGTCTGAGTCGGTTGACTTTGATGATTTGATTATGCTGACCCTGCGTCTCTTTGATCAAAATCCTGATGTTTTGACTTACTACCAGCAGAAATTTCAGTACATCCATGTTGATGAGTACCAAGATACCAACCATGCCCAGTACCAACTGGTCAAACTCTTGGCTTCCCGTTTTAAAAATATTTGTGTGGTTGGGGATGCGGACCAGTCTATCTACGGTTGGCGTGGTGCTGATATGCAGAATATTTTGGATTTTGAGAAAGATTATCCCCAAGCCAAGGTTGTTTTGTTGGAGGAGAATTACCGCTCAACTAAAACCATTCTCCAAGCGGCCAATGAGGTCATTCAAAACAATAAAAATCGCCGTCCTAAGAATCTCTGGACTCAAAATGCTGATGGGGAGCAAATCGTTTACTATCGTGCCAATGATGAGCTAGATGAAGCTGTATTTGTAGCCAGAACTATCGATGAACTTGGTCGGAGTCAAAACTTCCTTCACAAGGATTTTGCAGTTCTCTATCGTACAAATGCGCAGTCCCGTACTATTGAGGAAGCCTTGCTCAAGTCAAATATTCCTTATACCATGGTTGGCGGAACCAAGTTCTACAGCCGTAAGGAAATCCGAGATATTATCGCTTACCTCAATCTTATTGCCAATTTGAGTGACAATATTAGTTTTGAGCGTATTATCAATGAACCGAAACGAGGAATTGGCCCAGGTACTGTTGAGAAAATCCGTGACTTTGCGAATATGCAAGACATGTCCATGCTAGATGCTTCAGCCAATATCATGTTATCTGGTATCAAGGGTAAAGCAGCCCAGTCTATCTGGGATTTTGCCAATATGATTCTAGATTTACGAGAGCAGCTAGATCAATTAACTATTACAGAGTTGGTTGAGGTTGTCCTTGAAAAAACAGGTTACGTCGATATTCTAAATGCTCAAGCGACTTTAGAAAGCAAGGCTAGGGTTGAAAATATTGAAGAGTTCCTTTCTGTGACGAAAAACTTTGATGACACCTCTGATGGGCCAGAAGAGGAAACTGGTCTGGACAAACTGAGTCGTTTCTTAAATGATTTGGCCTTGATTGCCGACACAGATTCAGGTAGTCAGGAGACATCAGAAGTGACCTTGATGACCCTGCATGCTGCCAAAGGTCTCGAGTTTCCAGTTGTATTTTTGATTGGGATGGAAGAAAATGTCTTTCCACTTAGTCGTGCGGCTGAAGATCCAGATGAATTAGAAGAAGAACGCCGTCTGGCCTATGTAGGAATTACGCGTGCAGAGAAAATTCTCTATCTGACAAATGCCAACTCACGCCTGCTTTTTGGTCGTACCAACTACAACCGTCCTACTCGATTTATTAACGAAATTAGTTCAGACTTGCTTGAGTATCAAGGTCTGGCTCGTCCAGCCAATACAAGCTTTAAGGAATCATATAGCAGTGGTGGTCTTGCCTTTGGTCAAGGTATGAGTCTTGCCCAGGCACTTCAAGACCGTAAACGCAGTGCTGCCCCAAAAACTATCCAGTCAAGCGGTCTTCCATTTGGTCAATTTACAGCTGGTGCAAAATCAGCGTCTAGCGAGGCAAATTGGTCCATTGGTGACATTGCTCTCCACAAGAAATGGGGAGAGGGAACTGTTCTGGAAGTTTCAGGTAGCGGTGCTACGCAGGAATTGAAAATCAATTTCCCAGAAGTAGGTTTGAAAAAGCTTTTAGCTAGTGTAGCCCCAATTGAGAAAAAAATCTAATTTTCCATCCTTCTCACGAATAATAAAGTGAGGAGGATTTTTATGTATAGTATTTCATTCCAAGAAGATTCACTATTACCAAGAGAAAGGCTGGCCAAGGAAGGAGTTGAAGCGCTCAGTAATCATGAGTTGCTAGCTATTTTACTTAGGACAGGAACACGTCAAGCTAGCGTTTTTGAAATTGCCCAGAAAGTTTTGAACAATCTTTCAAGCCTAACAGATTTGAAAAAAATGACCCTGCAGGAATTGCAGAGTCTGTCTGGTATCGGTCGTGTTAAGGCTATAGAATTACAAGCTATGATTGAACTGGGGCATCGTATTCATAAACATGAGACTATTGAGATGGAAAGTATTCTTAGTAGCCAAAAGTTAGCCAAGAAGATGCAACAGGAGTTGGGACATAAAAAACAAGAGCACCTGGTGGCGCTCTATCTCAATACTCAAAATCAAATCATCCATCAACAGACCATTTTTATCGGTTCTGCAACTCGTAGTATTGCTGAGCCGCGAGAGATTCTTCACTATGCTATCAAGCATATGGCGACCTCTCTCATCTTGGTTCATAACCATCCTTCAGGAGCGGTAGCGCCTAGCCGAAATGATGATCATGTTACAAAACTTGTCAAAGATGCTTGTGACCTGATGGGGATTGTCCTCTTGGACCATTTGATTGTCTCACATTTTAGTTACTTTAGTTACCGTGAAAAAACAGATTTAATCTAAAGTTCATTAACGACATAGTCAAAGAGGTTTTTATCTTTGGGACGATTTTCAAATAGAAATTCTGGATGCCATTGGACACCGAGAAAGGCAATGTCATCCGTACTCATAACAGCTTCAATGATACCATCTTTAGGATCATGAGCCGCAATCTTTAAATTTGGTGCTAAATCCTTAATGCTCTGATGGTGGAAGGAGTTGATATGGGAAATTTCTCCATAGATTTCTCGAAGAACTGTATCAGGCTCTGTCACCAAGCGTTGAGTTGTGTATTCGGCGGAACAATCCTGCCAATGGTCTTCGATATCTTGGTACAAAGTTCCACCCATGGCAACGTTAAAGAGTTGAGTTCCACGGCAGACAGAAAAAATTGGCTTTTTCTGTTTAATAGCTTCCTTGATGAGGGCCAGTTCAAAGATATCCCTTTGAAGGTGGTAGTCATCGCTATCGATGGTTTTTGGTTCACCATAGAATTTTGGATCAACATTTTGCCCACCTGTCAAGATGAGCTTGTCAATCATACTGATATAGTGGCAGGCCATTTCTTGATCACCAATCGGTAGGATGATGGGAATTCCTCCAGCTTCTTTAACGCCTTCAACAAAGCTTTTTGCTACGTAGCTCATCATGATGTCATCATCTGGATGAGTTTTTTCGTTTCCTGTAATCCCAATAACTGGTTTTTTCATAAAATGATTTTCGCTTTCTAATCCTCTTTTCGCATGAAATAGAGGAGGGTTTGGAGTTCACTTGTCAAATCGACATACTGAACGACCACATCTTTTGGTAAATGCAGATGGACTGGTGAAAAACTGAGAATTCCTTTCACACCAGCATCAACCAAGAGATTGGCAACCTCTTGCGACTTGACGCTGGGAACAGTCAAGATAGCAGTCTTCACATCAGCATCCTTGATTTTATCCTTGATTTGAGAAATTCCGTAAATGGGAATCCCATCAGGAGTTTGGGTACCGACTTCAGGATGGTCGTCTAGATCAAAGGCCATGATAATCTTCATCTTGTTACGCTCGTGGAAGCGGTAGTGGAGAAGGGCATGGCCCATATTTCCAATACCAACCAGCATGACATTGGTAATAGAGTTATCATTGAGTAAATCGGCAAAAAACGTCATCAGTTTTTTGACATCATAGCCAAAGCCACGACGACCCAGTTCACCAAAATAGGAAAAATCACGACGTACGGTCGCTGAATCAATTCCAATGGCCTCTGCAATTTGCTTAGAGTTGGCACGTTCAATCTTTTCTGCATGAAATCTCTTAAAAATTCGATAGTAGAGAGAGAGTCTTTTCGCTGTAGCTTTTGGAATAGCAGACTGTTTATCTTTCACAAAATCACAACCTTTCTATTCTTCTATTTTATAGAAACATTGTGAAAAAATCAACAAAAATAAGAAAAAACTAAGAAAAATCTTAGTTTTGATGTAAAAAATCTGCATGTGATAGAAAACGGTAGAGGTCTCCGACCAGTCCTTGGTAAACTTCCTGTCCCTCAAAAGTCAGAGAAGTCACATAAAGTGTATCTGGTAGGGTCACACATCCTGACAAAGCCAGCATGAGAGCTTCATAATCCTCATACTTGAGTGTGCGCTCTACCTGGTAGCTATCCTTATAGGTCAGTTCAAACATCTTGGATTTATCTTTCCGATTTTGTAAAGACACCACGTTCTACCAAGCTATCCATGAGGAAGTAGAATTTTTCCTGATGAATGTGGTGGTCTTCTGATTTGAAAATATCAACTAGACGTAGCCCAAACTTGTCAGTGATATTGATTTTAGCACCTGTAAGTTCCTTGTTAATAATGATTTTGAGTTGGAAGCCTTCACCGCTGTTTGGAACCTTTTCAAGTAGGCGAGTCAGTTCATAGTTCCCAACCTTAGTCTCAAAAAAGGTGTTGTCCTTGAGGGTGAATTTTTTAACAGAAGGGCTAAGAGTGTAGTCGTAACGACAATTTTTTAACTGAATGGTTTTTTCAAATGCCATATGGCTAACCTCCGATAATTTCTTTTAAGGTTTTTGCGAGGGTTTGTAGGTCTTCAACGGTATTTTGTGGCGACAAACTGATACGAACGGATTCCTTCAAGCGTTCTGAATTTGCCCCGTACATGGCTTCGAGAACATGGCTGGATTGGACAATACCTGCCGTACAGGCTGAGCCAGTAGAGATAGAAATTCCAGCTAAATCTAGACGAAGGAGTAAGAGATCATTTTTCTGGCCAGGAAATCCAATATTGAGAACATAAGGGAGATGATGTTGTCCTCTATTCAAGTAATATTGAACTCCCTCTAGCTCTGCAAGAAAGGAAGTTTCTAAATTTTGTACATGTTGAAAATTGTCTTCTTGCTTTTCTAGGTCTTCTTTTAGGGCTGCAACCATGCCTACGATGGCAGGCAGATTTTCAGTTCCTGCACGTTTTTTCTGTTCTTGGTCTCCACCATGTAGATAGGAATCAAAGTCCATGCTAGAAGCGTAGAGAAAACCGATTCCCTTAGGACCATGGAACTTGTGGGCCGAAGCAGTGAGAAAATCAATGCCCAATTCTTCTGGGTGTATAGGGATTTTACCAATAGCCTGAACTGCATCGACATGATAGGCGGCAGGGTGTTGCTTGAGTATTTGGCCAATTTCAGCAATTGGCAGTAGGTTTCCTGTCTCATTATTGGCAAACATGGTAGAAACCAAAATCGTATCATCACGTAAAGCATTTAGAATTTGTTGGACTGTGATTTCTTGATTTTCTGGCTGGATAATGGTTGCTTCAAACCCAAAGTGTTGAACCAAGTAATCAATGGTTTCAAGGACGGCATGGTGCTCAATGGCAGTTGTGATGATATGTTTTCCTTGTTCTTGGTGACGAAGGCAGTAGCCAATGATGGCAGTATTGTTTCCTTCAGTTCCACCAGAAGTGAAAAAGATATGTTGAGGTTTTGTCCCCAGTAACAAGGCTAGTTCCTGACGGGCTTCTCGCAAGAGTTTGCCAGCTTGACGACCATGACCATGAATACTAGATGGATTGCCATGGGTTTCTTGCATAACCTTGGTCATCGCTGAAATAGCAACTGCTGACATGGGAGTCGTTGCAGCATTGTCCAAATAAATCAAAGAATCACCTTATTTCTTTTTGTTGTAGGCAAAGAGTGGGCTGACTGGTTTTCTTTCGTGGATACGGACGATGGCATCACCAATTAACTCACTAGCAGTGATGTAGCATACGTTTTTAGGAGTTTTTTCTTTTGTTGCTACTGAATCAGTCACAAGAATTTCTTTAATCTTAGTATTGTCAAGAAGTTCAGCAGCACCTTCAACGAAGAGACCATGACTAGAAACAGCATAAATTTCTGTAGCCCCTTCACGTTCAACGATTTTAGCTGCTTCAGAGAAGGTACGTCCTGTATTTAGAATATCATCAATCAAGATGGCTTTTTTACCTTCAACATCACCGATAATATAACCTTCGTTGCGAGTTGCATCGTCTTGAGGGTAGTCGATAATGGCGATAGGAGCATCAAGATATTCGGCCAAACTACGAGCACGTTTGACACCTGAATTTTTAGGGCTAACGACAACAACATCTGAACCGAGTAGACCTTTATCGCAGTAATGTTTTGCAAATAGGGGAACTGTGTAGAGGTTATCAACAGGAATATCAAAGAAACCTTGAACTTGGACAGCATGCAAATCAAGCGTAAGGACACGGTCAACCCCAGCCTTAACCAGCATATTAGCAACTAGTTTAGCTGTAAGTGGCTCACGAGGTGAAGCAATACGGTCTTGACGTGCATAGCCAAAATATGGAAGGACAACGTTGATACTGTGGGCACTTGCACGAACACAAGCATCAACCATGATTAACAATTCCATTAGGTGGTTGTTAACAGGGAAACTTGTTGATTGGATGATGTACACATCATAACCACGGACACTTTCTTCAATATTCACTTGAATTTCTCCGTCTGAAAATTGACGTGATGATAGTTTTCCAAGTGGGACACCAACAGCTTGAGCAATTTTCTGTGCAATCTCTTGGTTAGAGTTGAGTGCGAAAAGTTTCATGTTTTTTCTATCTGACATTATAGACCGTCCTCTGTAAACTTTTTAAATCCTAGCCATATCTGCCTAGCCTATATGAACTGGGATTTTTGTATTTTATCTCTTCTATTTTACCAAAAAATGGAGATTATTTCAGCTATTTTTCATGCTTTTGACAAATCGAACCAATTTTGAGGGAGCTTTTTGGTAGGAAATCTGATTTTCCTCTAAAAATTGCTGGAAATCCTGTTTCCCTTGCTCGTGATTTTCAACTTCAAGCTCTAATTCGTAATCTGTAATATCAAAGTACTGACTTTCATCCAGCGCCATGAGACCAATAGCTGTTTGCATTTCATAGCGAAGCGTTGTTAGACAGCCGAGCACCTGCCAGTTCTTGCTATGGATGCCATGTTTAGCTAATTCATCAAGAACCAGCCCCTGAGGAAGTTCTTCCTTGATCAGATAGTTTTCAGCATCTTTTAGTTGCAATTTTTGATTGTATTCCATGTTTCCAACACTTTGCGGGACTTTGAGTGTCAATTCTGCCCAGTCTTCAAAGGTTCGAATGCGCATAGCAACTTTCTTTTCTCGCAGTTCAAAATCAGGCGTGTCTATGTAGTAATTTTTTTGAAGAACAGGAGTGACGTCTGTGAACTGGTCTTTTAGACGATTATATTCATCTTTTTTCAAGAGTGTTTTCAATTCAATTTCTAAATGTTTCATTTTTCTTACCTTTTCTTTATCGTTGAAAGCGGATTTATGGTATAATAAGCATTGTATTTATTGTATATGAATCTGGAGAAAAAATCAAAGATATTTTTGAAGGATAATATGAGAACAAGGGAGAATATATGACCTTAGAATGGGAAGAATTTCTAGATCCTTACATTCAAGCTGTTGGTGAGTTAAAGATTAAACTTCGTGGTATTCGGAAGCAATATCGTAAGCAAAATAAGCATTCTCCTATTGAGTTTGTGACTGGTCGAGTCAAGCCGATTGAGAGCATCAGGGAAAAAATGGCTCGGCGTGGCATTACTTATGCGACCTTGGAACACGATTTGCAAGATATTGCTGGTTTGCGTGTGATGGTTCAGTTTGTAGATGACGTTAAGGAAGTAGTGGAGATTTTGCGCAAGCGTCAGGATATGCGGATCATACAGGAGCGAGATTACATTACTCATCGAAAGGCTTCAGGCTATCGTTCCTATCATGTGGTAGTAGAATATATGGTTGACACCATCAATGGAGCTAAGACTATTTTGGCAGAAATTCAGATTCGTACTTTGGCCATGAATTTCTGGGCAACGATAGAACATTCTCTCAACTACAAGTACCAAGGGGATTTCCCAGAGGAGATTAAGAAGAGACTGGAAATTACAGCCAAGATTGCTCATCAGTTGGATGAAGAAATGGGTAAAATTCGAGATGATATTCAGGAAGCCCAGGCTCTTTTTGATCCTTTGAGTAGAAAATTAAATGACGGTGTAGGAAACAGTGACGATACAGATGAAGAATACAGGTAAACGAATTGACCTGATAGCCAATAGAAAACCGCAGAGTCAAAGGGTTTTGTATGAATTGCGAGATCGTTTGAAGAGAAATCAGTTTATACTCAATGATACCAATCCAGATATCGTTATCTCCATTGGTGGGGATGGTATGCTCTTGTCGGCCTTTCATAAGTATGAAAATCAACTTGATAAGGTCCGCTTTATCGGTGTTCACACTGGACATTTGGGCTTCTATACGGACTACCGTGATTTTGAGTTGGACAAGCTAGTGACTAATTTGCAGCTAGATACTGGAGCAAGAGTCTCTTACCCTGTTCTGAATGTGAAGGTCTTTCTTGAAAATGGTGAAGTGAAGATTTTTAGAGCATTAAATGAAGCCAGTATCCGCAGGTCTGATCGAACCATGGTGGCGGATGTTGTGATTAACGGTGTCCACTTTGAACGTTTTCGTGGAGATGGGCTAACAGTTTCGACACCGACTGGTAGTACAGCCTATAACAAGTCGCTTGGTGGAGCTGTTTTACACCCAACCATTGAAGCTTTGCAATTAACGGAAATTGCTAGCCTTAACAATCGTGTTTATCGAACGCTGGGTTCGTCCATTATTGTGCCTAAGAAGGATAAGATTGAACTTATCCCGACGAGAAACGATTACCATACTATTTCGGTTGACAATAGCGTTTATTCCTTCCGCAATATTGAGCGAATTGAGTATCAAATCGACCATCATAAGATTCACTTTGTCGCATCACCTAGCCATACCAGTTTCTGGAACCGTGTTAAGGATGCTTTCATCGGCGAGGTGGACGAATGAGGTTTGAATTTATCGCAGATGAGCATGTCAAGGTTAAGACCTTCTTAAAAAAGCACGAGGTTTCTAAGGGGCTTCTGGCCAAGATTAAGTTTCGAGGTGGAGCTATTCTGGTCAATGATCAACCACAAAATGCGACGTATCTATTGGATATTGGAGACCGAGTTATCATTGATATTCCTGCTGAGGAAGGCTTTGAAACTCTCGAAGCTATCGAGCGCCCACTGGATATTCTCTATGAGGATGACCATTTTCTAGTCTTGAACAAACCCTATGGAGTGGCCTCTATTCCTAGTGTCAATCACTCTAATACCGTTGCCAATTTTATCAAGGGTTACTACGTCAAGCAAAACTATGAAAATCAGCCGGTTCACATTGTGACCAGACTTGATAGGGACACTTCTGGTTTGATGCTCTTTGCCAAGCACGGCTATGCCCATGCACGACTAGACAAGCAGTTGCAGAAGAAGGCCATTGAAAAACGCTACTTTGCTTTGGTTAAAGGTGATGGATACTTGGAGTCAGAGGGAGAAATTATTGCCCCGATTGCGCGTGATGAAGACTCTATTATTACCAGACGTGTAGCTAAAGGTGGAAAGTATGCCCATACATCATATAAGATTGTAGCATCTTATGGAAATATTCACTTGGTAGACATTCGCCTGCACACTGGTCGAACCCACCAAATCCGAGTCCATTTTTCTCATATTGGTTTTCCTTTGTTGGGAGATGATTTGTACGGTGGTAGTCTGGACGACGGCATTCAACGTCAGGCCCTGCATTGCCATTACCTATCTTTTTATCATCCATTTTTAGAGCAAGACTTGCAGTTAGAAAGTCCCTTGCCGGATGATTTCAGTAACCTTATTACCCAGTTATCAACTAATACTCTATAAAAACTAATTCAGAGTATAATTATTATCTTAAAGGAGAAAACTCATGGAAGTTTTTGAAAGTCTCAAAGCCAACTTGGTTGGTAAAAATGCTCGTATCGTTCTCCCTGAAGGGGAAGAGCCACGTATTCTTCAAGCGACTAAACGCTTGGTAAAAGAAACAGAAGTGATTCCTGTTTTGCTTGGAAATCCTGAAAAAATTAAAATTTATCTTGAAATCGAAGGTATTGAGGACGGTTATGAAGTCATCGACCCTCAACACTACGATAAATTTGAAGAAATGGTTGCTGCCTTGGTAGAACGTCGCAAGGGCAAAATGTCTGAAGAAGATGCACGCAAGGTTTTGGTTGAAGATGTCAACTATTTTGGTGTGATGTTGGTTTACCTGGGCTTGGTTGATGGAATGGTATCAGGTGCGATTCACTCAACTGCTTCAACAGTTCGCCCAGCCCTTCAAATCATCAAAACTCGTCCAAATGTTACTCGCACTTCAGGTGCCTTCCTCATGGTTCGTGGTACGGAACGTTACCTCTTTGGAGACTGTGCCATCAATATAAATCCAGATGCAGAAGCATTGGCTGAAATTGCGATTAATTCAGCAATCACAGCTAAGATGTTTGGTATCGAGCCTAAAATTGCTATGCTAAGCTATTCTACTAAGGGTTCAGGTTTTGGTGAAAGTGTTGATAAGGTTGTTGAAGCAACTAAAATTGCTCACGACTTGCGCCCTGACCTTGAAATCGATGGTGAGTTGCAATTTGATGCAGCCTTTGTTCCTGAAACTGCAGCTCTGAAAGCTCCTGGAAGTACGGTAGCTGGTCAAGCAAATGTCTTCATCTTCCCAGGTATCGAGGCAGGAAATATCGGATACAAGATGGCTGAACGTCTTGGTGGCTTTGCAGCTGTAGGACCTGTTTTGCAAGGTTTGAACAAACCAGTTAACGACCTTTCTCGTGGATGTAATGCTGATGATGTTTACAAGTTGACCCTCATCACAGCAGCTCAAGCTGTTCATCAATAAAATTTAGTCCTCTTTCCTTTGGGAAGAGGCTTTTTATACTCAATGAAAATCAAAGAGCAAACTAGGAAACTAACCGCAGGCTGTACTTGAGTACGGCAAGGCGACGTTGACGTGGTTTGAATTTGATTTTCGAAGAGTATTAATACTAGGAAAAGGGACAGTTAGAATCTTATGTGTTATACTAGAGATATGTTAGATTTGAAAGAATACGGTATCGTCATGTGGCC
>CAUQXM010000044.1:0-11328 GCA_963522215.1 uncultured Streptococcus sp.
GTTACAAGGATCCCAAGACAGGGACCTATTCTGGTATCGAAACCGACTTGGCCAAAATGGTAGCTGATGAGCTCAAGGTCAAGGTTCGCTATGTACCTGTTACCGCACAAACCCGTGGACCCCTTCTAGACAATGAACAGGTCGATATGGATATCGCAACCTTTACCATCACAGACGAACGAAAAAAACTCTACAACTTTACCAGTCCCTACTACACAGACGCTTCTGGATTTTTGGTCAATAAATCTGCCAAAATCAAAAAGATTGAGGACCTAAACGGCAAAACCATCGGAGTTGCCCAAGGTTCCATCACCCAACGCCTGATTACTGAACTGGGTAAAAAGAAAGGCTTAACCTTTAAATTCGTCGAACTTGGTTCCTACCCAGAATTGATTACTTCCCTTCACGCTCACCGTATCGATGCCTTTTCCGTTGACCGTTCTATCCTATCTGGCTACATCAGTAAGCGGACAGAACTACTAGATGATAGTTTCAAGCCATCTGACTACGGTATCGTTACCAAGAAATCAAATACCGAGCTAAACAATTATCTTGATAACTTGGTTACTAAATGGAGCAAGGATGGTAGTTTGCAGAAACTTTATGACCGTTACAAGCTCAAACCATCTAGCCATACCGCAGATTAAGGAGGACACCCCATGACAGATTTATCATCTTGGACAGCCTATTTTCAGGATTTTGGACAATTTTTCAATGGTTTCCTCTTCACCCTTGCCCTAGCGATCGGATCCTTTATCCTCGCCATGGTCTTGGGCATCTTCTTTGGAGCCATGTCAACCAGCAAACGTCCAATTTTGCGAATTTTAGCTCGCATCTTTGTTGAATTTTACCAAAACACTCCCCTCTTGGTGCAGTTTGTAATCGTTTTTTATGGCCTACCTCTTATCAGTGACCACACCATCATGATTCCGATTTATTGGACGGCTGTTCTCTGCGTGGGACTCTATCACGGCGCCTATATCGCTGAGGTTATTCGCTCAGGGATTCAGTCTATTCCTAGCGGTCAGATGGAGGCCGCCTTGTCGCAAGGTTTTACCTATATCAGTGCCATGCGCTTGATTATCTTGCCTCAAGCCTTCCGTATCATTCTCCCTCCATTGACCAACCAAATTGTCAACCTCATCAAGAACACCTCTACCGTAGCTATCATCTCTGGAGTAGACTTGATGTTTGTGACCAAGTCTTGGTCGGCTCTCAACGGAAACTATATCCCAGCCTTTTTAGGCGCTGCTCTTCTCTACTTTGCTCTATGCTTCCCTGTTGCCCAGTTTGGTCGCAAGATGGAGCAAGCCAACAAAAAAGCCTATTCACTTTAGGAGGTTACTATGGAATCCATTTTAGAAGTTTTGACCCCAGATAACCTAGTCTTTATCTTTAAAGGATTTGGCTTGACCCTCTACATTTCTCTGATTGCCATCGTCCTCTCCACCCTCATCGGTACGGTGCTAGCTGTCATGAGAAATGGGAAAAATCCTATCTTACGTATCATCTCCAGCATTTACATCGAGTTTGTGCGTAACGTTCCCAACCTCCTCTGGATTTTCACCATCTTTTTAGTTTTCAAAATGAAATCCACACCAGCAGGAATCACTGCCTTCACTCTCTTTACCTCAGCAGCTCTAGCTGAGATTATTCGAGGTGGTCTCAATGCCGTGGACAAGGGACAGTACGAAGCAGGAATGTCGCAAGGCTTCACCTCAGCCCAAATCCTTTACCACATCATTCTCCCACAAGCCATTCGCAAAATGCTACCAGCCATTATTTCTCAGTTTGTAACCGTGATTAAGGATACCAGTCTTCTCTACTCTGTTATCGCCCTACAAGAACTCTTTGGAGCCAGCCAAATTCTCATGGGACGTTATTTTGAACCAGAGCAAGTGTTTAGTCTTTATATCCTGATTGCCCTCATCTACTTCAGCTTTAACCTAGCAATTTCTAGCCTATCTCATATGCTAGCAAAACGTTGGAAACAAGCCGCAGAATAAACAACCACTCTCCAGTTCAATTGGAGAGTTTTTTGATGGGAGTAGATATTTATAGAACTCAATTTGACACCATACTTTTTCTATAATAAAATGTAACAAATTTGTTTACAACAAATTAAAATCTTAATGAAATGGAATTTTCTATGAAATCAATCAAAGGACTACTCTTTATCATAGCTAGTTTTGTCTTGACTCTTTTTGCTTGGATGAACACTTCTCCCCAATTCATGATTCCAGGACTAGCTTTAACAAGCCTATCTCTGACTTTTATCCTAGCCACTCGTCTCCCCCTACTAGAAAGCTGGTTTCACGGTTTGGAGAAGGTCTATACTGTCCACAAATTCACAGCCTTTCTCTCCATCATCCTACTCATCTTTCATAACTTCAGCATGGGCGGTTTGTGGGGCTCTCGTTTAGCTGCTCAGTTTGGAAATCTTGCAATCTATATCTTTATCAGCATCATCCTTGTCGCCTATTTAGGCAAATACATCCAATACGAAGCTTGGCGATGGATTCACCGTCTGGTTTATCTAGCCTACATTTTCGGACTCTTTCACGTCTACATGATGATGGGTAATCGTCTCCTTACATTTAATCTTCTAAGTTTTCTTGTTGGTATCTATGCCCTTTTAGGCTTGCTAGCTGGTTTTTATATCATTTTTCTATATCAAAAGATTGGCTTCCCCTATCTAGGGAAAATTACCAACCTCAAACGCTTGAATCACGATACTATAGAAATTCAAATCCATCTTAGCAGACCTTTCAACTATCAATCAGGACAATTTGCCTTCCTAAAGATTTTCAAAGAAGGCTTTGAAAGTGCTCCGCATCCCTTTTCTATCTCAGGAGGTCATGGTCAAACTCTTTACTTTACTGTTAAAAATTCAGGTGACCATACCAAGAATATCTATGACAATCTTCAAGTCGGCAGCAAAGTAAGTGTAGACAGAGCTTACGGACACATGATCATAGAAGAAGGACGAGAAAATCAGGTTTGGATTGCTGGAGGCATTGGGATTACCCCCTTCATGTCTTACATCCGTGAACATCCTATTTTAGATAAACAGGTTCACTTCTACTATAGCTTCCGTGGAGAGGAAAATGCAGTTTATATAGATTTGCTCTGTGACTATGCTCAGAAAAATCCTAATTTTGAACTCCATCTAGTAGACAGTAGGAAAGACAGCTATCTTAATTTTGAGCAAGAAGAAGTGACCGAACATGCAAGCGTCTATATGTGTGGTCCTCTTTCTATGATGAAGTCACTTGCCAAACAAATTAAGAAAGAAAATCCAAAAGCAGAGCTTATTTACGAAGGATTCAAGTTCAAATAATCAATCATACTCTCCTGGAATTTCCCAGGAGTTTTTTCTACGCAATCTCAAAAAAACACTGCCAGATTTCTAGCAGTGTTTTGAGTTTCATTTATCTTAGTAAACTGTTTTTTCAGTTTCTACATCGAAGAAGTGTGCTTTGTTCAAGTCAAATCCAAGTTCAACTGTTGCACCTGTTTGCAAGTAGTCACGAGCATCAACTTTGGCAACAAATTCATCTTTACCAACTTGGCAGTAAAGGTGAGATTCTGAACCAAGCAATTCTGATACTGAGATAGTAGCTTTGACAACTGATTCTGGGAATGTTTCAAGGAAAGCAGGTTCTGCATTCACATCTTCTGGACGAATACCGAAGATCAATTCTTTACCTTCGTAGCCTTTTTCACGAAGAACTTTCAATGCTCCTTCTGGAACTTTCAAACGGAAACCGTCAGAAACAATTTCGCTACCAACCAATTTCACATTGATGAAGTTCATAGCTGGGCTTCCGATGAATCCTGCTACGAATTTGTTAACTGGGTTTTTGTAAACTTCTTGAGGAGTACCGATTTGTTCTACACGTCCGATAGTACCTGTACCAGCAGGGTTCTTAGTTGCTGACATGATAACGATACGGTCTGCAAGTGTCATCGCTTCTGTTTGGTCGTGAGTTACGTAGATAGTTGTAGCTCCGATACGACGGTGGATTTTCGCAATTTCAGCACGCATTGATACACGAAGTTTGGCATCCAAGTTTGACAAAGGTTCGTCCATCAAGAACACTTTTGCATCACGGACGATGGCACGACCCATGGCAACACGTTGACGTTGACCACCTGAAAGGTCAGCTGGTTTACGATCCAAGAATTCTTTCAAGCCAAGGATTGCTGCTGCTTCTTGCACACGTTTGTCGATGTCTTCCTTGCTGTATTTACGCAATTTCAAACCGAAAGCCATGTTGTCATATACAGTCATGTGTGGGTAAAGAGCGTAGTTTTGGAATACCATGGCGATGTCACGGTCTTTTGGAGCTACGTCGTTGACAACCACGCCATCGATAGATGCAGTACCTTCTGTGATGTCTTCAAGACCAGCAATCATACGAAGAGTTGTTGATTTACCACATCCTGAAGGACCTACGAAAACGATAAATTCTTTGTCTTTGATGTCCAAGTTGAAGTCTTCAACTGAGTAGTGTTCGCTGTTTGGATATTTTTTGTAAATATTTTTAAGATTCAATTCTACCATGAGGTGAACTCCTTTTGTCTTTTGATAGTTTTATTATAGATGAAAACGCTTTACATTTCTATGGCAAGATGACCAAAAAAATAAAAAAGTTCTGTGCAACTTGCACAAAACTTTAGAGAATATCTGGTAAAATCAATTGATAACACAGGGTGAGATCTGTCAACTCCTTCAACTGAAGCCCTGTCAATTCTTCCCATTTATCAATCTTGTATTGGAGAGAATTGCGGTGCAGATAGAGTTGCTGGGCTGTTTTTGTTAGAACAGCACTATTTTCCCAAAGAGAGAGAATGATTTCCTGAATCTGGTCCTGATCCAAGATCATCTGGTGTAGACATTCCTTGATTGCCTTCAAGCCCACGAGTCTTTCTCCCATACTCCAAAGATAGAGCTGAGAAAAAGCATAAACACCTTGGTGACCCTGACGCCACCAAGTCTTAAACAAATCGCGCTCTGCTTTGATTAAGTCTGATAGGGCTTGATGTCCTGTCTGAGACCAAACCTGACCCAACATGATTGACAGACGCAGTCCAAAGTCATACTCAACCGCTTCAATCGTATCACTTAAAATAGCTCGTACAGAAGTGTATTTGTCTTGTTGAAGCACGAAAACATAATCCTGAGCTCCGACCTGAATCACTGTCTGACAGTTAGGAAAAAGAGTCCGCATCATATCCAGCCAAGAAGCTAGATTTTCCTGCTGAAAATAGGAAAGATGGCAATAAATCAACTGAATCTTTTTAAAAGTTTTCGGTGCCTGTCCCTTCCCCTCAATCAAAAAAGAATACCAAGGATTGAGCGAACGAGCCTGCTCCTGCTGGGTCAAAAGAGCAACCAACTGCTTTTCACGCTCGCTGAGCCCAGCTTCCTCCAGCAAAATCCACTGCTGAGAAGCTAAAGGGAGAGTGAGATAGCCCTCTTTCTCTACTGGTTGGTCTGAAATCTGAGCTTCAGGAAACCAGTCTTGTAGTTCTTTTGCCATCATGTCCTAGCCCTCCACTTTTTGGATGCACCACGAAATCAAGCTCTCAAGACGTTCCAGATTTTCAGTCATATGGAGATAGCCCATGACTGCTTCAAAACCTGTGGACATACGGTAAGTCACTACATCAGCATTTTTGGCCTTGGTGTGACTATTGGTATTGCGACCACGTTTGTAGATTTCTTCTTCTTTTTCCGTTAGAACTTGATCCTCCAACATGAGAGCAATCAGGCGAGCTTGAGCCTTAGCTGACACATACTTGGTCGCTTCTTGGTGGAGTTTATTGGGTTTGGTCATACCTTTGAGGATGAGGTGGCGACGAATATACATGGAATAAACCGCATCTCCTTCAAAAGCTAACGCAATTCCATTAATGAGATTGACATCAATCACGTGTCCACCTCACTCCATCTTTTGTATCCAGTAGTTTAATTCCTTGAGCAGCCAGTTGGTCACGGATTTGGTCTGCTGTCGCAAAGTCACGATTGGCACGCGCTTCTTGGCGTTTTTGGATCAAGTCTTCAATCTCTGCATCCAAAACTTCCTCAATAAAGACAATTCCAAAGACCTCTAACATATCTGCAAGAGCTTGCTTAACACTTGTATCATAGTTGCCTGAGTTGATCCATTTGGTCATTTCAAAGACGACTGTGATACCATTGGCAGAGTTGAAATCCTCATCCATAGCTGCTACAAACTTGTCTTTAAAAGCTTGTAACTCTTTGGTATCCACGTTTCCTGTAAATGGTTGTTCGTAAGTGTTCTTTAGATACTTGAGATTGGTCTCTGCATCCCGCACTGCTTTTTCTGTAAAGTTAATAGGCTTGCGGTAGTGCTGTGTCGCAAAGAAGAAACGAAGCACTTGACCATCAAGAGTTTTAAGGGCATCGTGTACGGTTATAAAGTTGCCCAAAGACTTAGACATCTTGACATTGTCGATATTGACAAAGCCATTGTGCATCCAGTAGTTAGCAAAGGTCTTGCCTGTTTTGGCTTCTGACTGGGCAATTTCATTGGTATGGTGAGGAAACTCTAGGTCAGCTCCACCACCGTGAATATCAATGGTGTCGCCCAAAATCTCTGTCGACATGACTGAACACTCGATGTGCCAGCCCGGACGACCAGGTCCCCAAGGACTGTCCCAAGAAATCTCGCCTGATTTGGCAGATTTCCAGAGGGCAAAGTCTACAGGATTTTCCTTACGAGCTGTTTCTTCATCGGTACGACCTGAAGCACCCAGCTCCAAATCTTCCAAGGTTTTATTTGCTAATTTAGCATAGTTGTGGGATTTTTCCACACGGAAATAGACATCTCCTTGGCTCTCATAAGCAAAACCTTTTTCAATCAAATCTTCCACAAAGCGGATGATGTCAGCCATAAACTCCACCACACGCGGATGGCGGGTCGCAGGTTTGACGCCCAAGGCTGTCACATCCTCACGAAAGGCAGCGATGTACTTGTCCGCAACCTCCTGAGGCGTGATACCTTCTTCCTTGGCACGGTTGATAATCTTATCATCCACATCCGTAAAATTGGAAATATAGGCAACCTCATACCCACAGTACTCAAAATAGCGACGAACCGTATCAAAAGCCACTGTTGAGCGGGCATTCCCCACGTGGATATAGTTGTACACGGTTGGCCCACAAACATACATCTTGACTTTGCCGTCCTCAATCGGGACAAACTCTCGCAAATCACGAGACATGGTATCGTAAATTTTAATCATAAAATAATAGTCAGGAAAACTAAAATCCGAGAACAGTTAGTTTCATCATTAAGAGTTCAATTGAATTTCAGTCCGAATGTCTCTACACTTCGGAATCCCTTGCTCCTTTCTCATTCAGATAAACCACCTGAGTCTGTTTGACAAAGCCAATTTTTTCATACAAACGTTTGGCACCTACATTGCTATCTTCTACTGCAATCTGAAATTCCTTATCATTTTGCTCAATTAGTTGGTTGACAAGGGATTTTGCTAAGTAACTTCCATAGCCTTTCCCACGTTCAAGTTCTGATATTGCTAACCCGTAGAAGTAATTCGTATTAGTCGATAAATCTACCGTGCAAGTTCCAATAACCTGACCGTCTTTTAATAAAATATATAGGCGACTTTCTGGATCTTTCAGAGCTTCAGAGACATATCTATCCACAACTTCTCTAGATTCATGTTCCTCTGAAAATGCCTGAAATTTTAACTGACTAATTTGATCTTGATAAGAACTATCTGCTAACAAAACTTCAAGATTGGAAACATTTGCTAACTGATAAGGTCTTCTATCCTTACCTAACCAAGTTTCTGTATCTTCATCCTCAACCAATCCCCAGTTGCTGGCAAAATCAGGATGACGGTCTAGAAAAACACGCTCTGTCTGAAAAGTCACAGACTCAATTGGATAAGATGCCGTTTCTTTCTCAAAACTTCTATACAAAGCCCGCGCAATTCCCTGACGGCGATGATCTGGATGAACCAGTATCGTCACTTCTACATCTTGGTCATCTGCATAGACAGTTAATAAACCAACAAGTTCGCCTTTTTCATAATAAAGGAAAAAGGCGGGCATGTTTGGGTCAAAATTAAGCATGTTAGAGAGATAGGGATCACGATAGGTACCGTCATAGTTTTGGCAACACTTAATTAGTTTTTTCGCCTCAGATAGCTCCTCTTGGCTTAACTTGTTTCTTGCTTGAATCATATAGGCACCCTCTACAAACCAGACGATCTGTGACTTACATCTTTAGCCTGCTCGAGTTTATTGACGTAGTACTCTCGTTTTTCTTCAACTTCGTGAATGACCGGCTCATCCTTTTTACCATGAACTCGAACAATCTTAGCAGGAATGCCGACAACCGTCACATCACTAGGTACATCTGCCACAACAACTGCTGCTGCACCGACCTTGGCATTTTCACCGATTTCAACGGGTCCAATAACTTGGGCATGAGCGGATATAAGCGCTCCTTTGCGAACGGTCGGATGGCGTTTGCCACAGTCTTTTCCTGTCCCACCAAGAGTTACTCCGTGGTA
This sequence comes from uncultured Streptococcus sp., assembly GCA_963522215.1. GTDB lineage: Bacteria > Bacillota > Bacilli > Lactobacillales > Streptococcaceae > Streptococcus. The sequence goes on from CAUQXM010000044.1 coordinate 8,575, forward strand.
AAGCATAACACCTTTTTCAACAATCGCTGTCTCTCCAATCACTAAGCCAGAACCGTGGTCGATAAAGACACCTGAATCGATCTGAGCACCCGGATGGATTTCAATCTGAGTCCAAAAGCGCCAGAACTGACTGTGCATACGAGCCAGTAGTTTGAAGCCATGCTTCCAGAGAAAATGCGAGAGACGGTGGGCCGCCAAGGCCTTGACACCTGGATAAGTCAGCAAAACCTCCAAAGTGGTGCGGGCCGCTGGATCATTTTCTTTTACGATATCAATGGTTTCGCGCCACCATCCCATACATTTCTCCTTTTCTTATTCTGAATCTTTTGGTGTTTCTGTAAATTCTTTCTTAGGTTTGTGGTCCTTGTGATGACGTGGGCGGTGAGGACGCTCTGATTTTTCACCTTTTTCATCACGTTCAGGTTTTGGAGGACGAGGAAGAAGGGCTTTCATAGAAGCATCCACACGTCCTTTTTCATCAATCTTGATAATCTTAACATCAACTTCATCCCCGATTGCTACCAAGTCTTCGACATTATTGGTACGCGTCCAAGCCATCTCAGAGATATGAACAAGGGCATCTGTCTTGTCAAAGAGGTTAACAAAGGCACCAAATTTCTCGATACGAACGACTTTAGCACGGTAAACTTCATCCACTTTAGCTTCACGAACCAAACCAGCAATAATTTCTTTAGCACGATTGATGGCATCTTGGTCGCTAGAGTAGATAGACACATTTCCTTCTTCGTCGATATCAATCTTAACGCCTGTTTCAGCGATAATCTTGTCAATGGTTTCTCCACCCTTACCGATGACAATCTTAATCTTGTCCACATCAATCTTGATGGTATCAATTTTCGGAGCAGTTGGAGCCAATTCTGGACGAACTTCTGGAATCGTTGCTTCAATCACATCAAGGATTTCAAAACGCGCTTTCTTGGCTTGGGCAAGGGCTTCAGTCAAGATTTCTGCAGTAATTCCTTGGATCTTGATATCCATTTGAAGGGCTGTAATCCCGTCACGAGTACCTGCAACCTTAAAGTCCATATCTCCAAAGTGATCTTCCAAACCTTGGATATCTGTCAATACTGTGTAGTTGTTTCCATCTGAGATGAGACCCATGGCAATCCCTGCTACTGGTGCCTTGATTGGCACACCACCAGCCATAAGGGCAAGAGTTCCCGCACAGATAGAAGCTTGAGATGAAGAACCGTTTGATTCCAAGACCTCAGCTACCAGGCGGATAGCGTATGGGAATTCCTCCAAGCTTGGCAAAACTTGAGCAAGAGCACGTTCACCAAGAGCACCGTGACCAATTTCACGACGACCTGGCGCACCGTAGCGTCCAGTTTCCCCTACAGAGTATTGAGGGAAGTTATAGTGGTGCATAAAGCGTTTCTTGTACTCTGGATCCAAACCATCGATGATTTGAGTTTCTCCCATCGGAGCCAAGGTCAAGACTGAAAGAGCTTGAGTTTGTCCACGAGTAAAGAGACCCGAACCGTGCACACGAGGAAGGAAGTCAACAACCGCATCCAAAGGACGGATTTCATCAACCTTACGACCATCAGGACGCACCTTGTCTTCTGTAATCAAACGGCGCACTTCAGCGTGTTCCATTTGTTCCAAGATTTCAGCCACATCACGCATGATACGGTCAAATTCTTCGTGATCTGCATATTTTTCTTCGTAAACAGCAGTCACTTGGTCTTTGACTGCTTGAGTTGCAGCTTCACGAGCCAATTTTTCTTCTACTTGAACTGCCTTTTGGAGGTCGCTGTTGTAGGCTGCGATGATTTCAGCTTGCAAGTCAGCATCTACATGAAGTAATTCTACTTCTGCTTTTTCTTTACCGACTGCTGCAACGATTTCTTCTTGGAAGGCAATCAATTCTTTAACTGCTTCATGCCCTTTAAGGAGAGCTTCCAACATGATTTCTTCTGACAATTCTTTAGCACCAGACTCTACCATGTTGATGGCGTGTTTGGTACCAGCTACTGTCAATTCAAGGAGAGATTGTTCTGCTTGTTCTTGCGTAGGGTTGATAATGATTTGACCATCCACATAACCCACTTGTACCCCAGCGATTGGTCCGTCAAATGGAATATCTGAAATAGACAATGCCAATGATGAACCAAACATAGCTGCCATTGGTGCAGATGCATTTTCATCATAAGAAAGTACTGTGTTGATGACTTGTACTTCATTACGGAAACCTTCCGCAAACATAGGACGGATTGGACGGTCAATCAAACGCGCTGTCAAAGTCGCATCTGTTGAAGGACGTCCTTCACGTTTCATAAAGCCACCAGGAAACTTCCCAGCCGCATACATTTTTTCTTCGTAGTTGACTTGAAGAGGGAAGAAATCCCCAGTTGCCATCTTCTTAGACATAACGGCCGCAGTCAAGACAGTTGACTCACCGTAACGCACGACAACAGAGCCATTTGCTTGCTTAGCAACCTGACCAGTCTCTACGATTAACTCACGACCCGCAAAAGTCGTTTGAAACACTTGTTTTGTCATTTTAATCCCCTTTGGATTGATGAAATTATACGCCTTGCCTACAAAGATCAAGATACCAAGGATGTCAAAAGCAAAGTAAAAATAGGAAACTGACGAAGTCTTCGATGAAGACAAGACAGTTTATCTTTTTTACACAGCTTTTCGGCCGGGTTCAATTATACAAGATAGCATTCGATTGACGCAGTGTGCGATGCACACTAGGAAATCTATCTTTTTCACTAGGGATTT
>CAUQXM010000045.1:0-11284 GCA_963522215.1 uncultured Streptococcus sp.
GAGTAAAATCACTACTAACTTTGTCATTCTCAATAGCCTCAATCAAATGGGACAATTGACTTTCCTGAGCTAACTGCCCTTGGTTAAGATAGGCCGTTACTTTCTCAAAAATCAAGAGTAAGTCTGTTCGCTTGTCCTCATCTGTCAAACTTTTCAAGTCCAAAAAGCTCATTTGAGCAGTCGTCATCTCATGATAAAGTTCAATCAGCTGCTGGATAAATTGAGGGTCTTGTTTAATAGCTCCATAAACTCGTAACCCTTTAGGATCAAGTTCAGCAAGACATTTATAAAATGCCATTCCAAGACCGATGTCATCTAGACTCGTCTTAGCTGGCAAATCATTTAAAACCAAGTAACGAGCCATTTGAGCAAAGCGCGTGACGGTAATCGCAAAAGAAGCCTGCTGGGACAAGCATTCCAGCACGGCACGTTCCTTCTCAAAAGAAAGAGAGTTGGGAGCAATGTAGAAGACACGCTTGCCAGCAGCAACAAGCTCTTCTGCCTCTATGGTCAAGATTTCTGTCAAAGAAGTCCGAATATCAGTATAAAGTAATTTCATCTCAGCCTCGTTTGCTTTATCAAAGTTTCTTACTCTATTATAGCAAAGTTCGCTTCACAGTCCAAATCCAAAATTCTAGTTGACAATCATTTAACTAGCAAATCAATCATACTTCATCATCCACTTTCATATGATGAAAGATATAGAGGAAAAAGTCTTTGGAAACTTCAAAATGTCCATAACGAAGCCGAGAAGTATAGTCTTTCCATTCAGGATGTTGTCTGGCTATTTCTATGGAACAATCTTTGACTGGTTGATAATACTCAACATTTCGTCTAAAGGGAAAGAATCCTTCGAACTGCTCTACTTGATAGGCTTTGTCGTCTATAATCTTACCTACAGCCACAAAAGTCTGTAACTTATCCTGACCGTTCATATCGTATTTTGGACTATAGTATAAAAGATAGTCACCTTTTTTCATACGGTTTAAGGGGCCACCCTTCTCATGACAGACCTGACAAAAATTCCCTTCAACTCCTCTTAAAACATGATTCTTCGAAACAACTCCGACCCAATATCTAGGCATTTTTATCCTCCAACACTGCTAACATGCGATTAAAACTTTCTCTATCGTTAGAAAGTTTTTCAAAAAATTTTTCATCAATCCCTTCTACTAAGGGTAAAGCTTGATTGACCTTCTCCGCGCCAGACTTCGTCACTGAGACCAGTTTTGCCCGACTATCCTTTGGATGCTGATCACGTCTAATGTAGTTCTTCTTCTCCAGTAGTCTAACAATCTGGGAAACCGTCATGACATCCATACCAGTGAACCGAGCAATATCAACTTGCGTTACATATTCCTCTCTATTGTTCAAAAACAAGAGCGAGGTTAAAACGATAAATTGAGGCAAAGTGAGGCCAACCGATTTCAAAACTCTTTTTAAATTACTTTCCCATTTGTTGTAAACTTTAATGAAAAGAAGACCTGTAGACTCTGTTTCATCATTTTTGTAAATTGAATTAAAGTGATACTTTGACATTATTTCTCCTTAAATATTAAGTATACATATTATATAAGATTTTATTTTCTTTTTCAAGAAAAGGAAGCTTGAATTTTACAATTCTGTCAGACATTTTATAGTCTATATGCTATAATAAAAGCAAAACACATAGAAAAGGAAGTCTTATGATTAAACTATTAGCCTTGGATATGGACGGAACCCTCCTCAATGAAGCCAAGGAAATCCCGCAAGCTCACATTAATGCCATTCACCAAGCTATTGAAAAAGGTGTCAAACTGGTACTTTGTACGGGGCGCCCGCTTTTCGGTGTTCTCCCATATTATCAAAAACTGGGACTTGACCTCCAGAATGAGTATGTGATTGTTAACAACGGTTGTTCAACTCACCAGACAAGTGACTGGGGACTAGTTGACTGGCAAGAACTTAGTCCAGCTGATATCGAATACCTCTATGATCTAGCTGAAAAAAGTGATGTTCAGTTGACACTTTTTGACGAGTCACATTATTTTGTTCTCGGTGGCAAGCCCAATCAAGTTATTGAAAATGATGCCAAACTAGTCTTTTCAGACCTGACTGAAATTTCGCTTGAGGAAGCTACCAGTGGCAAGTATCTCATGTTCCAAGGTATGTTTTTGGGCACCAAAGAGCAAACAGATGATTTTGAAGAGCGTTTTGCTAAGGAGCTTTGCCAACGATTTAGTGGAGTTCGTTCGCAGCTTGTCATTTATGAAGCTATGCCACTTGGTACGACAAAGGCTACTGCTCTTTCTCGACTAGCAGAGATTTTGAAGATTGATTCCTCAGAAATCATGGCCATGGGCGATGCCAATAACGATATCGAAATGCTCCAGTTTGCAGGGCTTGGGATTGCAATGGGAAATGCCAGCGATTATGTCAAATCCCTAGCTGATGACGTTACAGCAAGCAACGAAGAAGACGGCGTTGCGCGTGCCATTGAGAAATATATTTTATAATTAAGAAGCCCAGTTCATATCAACTGGGTTTTGATATTTAAGAATTCCTAAAACTTTAGAAACTCTTTAGAAATCCTTGAGCTTTCTTTGATTTCTATACTTTATACTAAAGTTAACAAAATAAATCAAAAGGAGAGAATCATGAAAACAGTACTTGACATTCATGGATTGTCCAAAAACTTTGACAAACAAGCTATTCTTCAGGATCTTCATCTAACGATAAGAGAGGGAGATATTTATGGACTTATTGGGAAAAACGGAGCTGGGAAAACTACCTTGATAAAAATCATTACGCAACTACTGTTTGCGGATAAAGGAACTGTTTCCCTCTTTTCTAGTCAATCGGAAAATGAGTGGACCAAGGCTCTATCTCGAGTAGGTTCAGTGATCGAATCACCTGTAGCTCATAATCACTTAACAGCCTACCAAAATCTGAAATATTACTGTATGATTCGTCATATTCCAAATGCTGATCAAGTTATTCGAGAAACGCTGGACTATGTAGGTTTGACAGACACAGGTAAGAAAGTCTTTCGTGATTTCTCGCTAGGAATGAAACAAAGACTTGGCATCGCCATTGCCCTTCTCTCCAAACCAGACTTCCTAATCTTAGATGAACCTATCAACGGTCTCGACCCAATCGGTATCAAAGAATTTCGTCTGATGATTCAACGGCTCAATCAAGAAAAAGGAATAACCATTCTCGTCTCCAGCCATATCTTGTCAGAGCTCTATCTTCTTGCCAATCGTTTTGGTATTTTAGATCAAGGCAAGATTATCCGTGAAATCAGCAAAGCTGAATTTGAAACACTAAGTGAGGATTATATTGTCCTTAAGACAGCTGATCAAGAGAAAGCTTGTCAAGTATTGAAAGAACAAATCCAGCTCCAGTTCAAGGTTGTTAATCCTGAAAACGAAATTCACATCTTTGGTCAGGAACAAGATGTCAAACAGATTCTCAAGGAATTAACCTTGGCAGATGTAGCCATTGACGAGATTTACTATGCCCGTCAAAACCTAGAAGAATACTTCACTCAATTGGTCCAATAGGAGGAAAATCATGATACATACCATTCAAGCAGACTTTTACCGTCTTTTCCGTTCCAAAGGATTCTGGATTACAGAATTTATTCTCTTTACTCTCATGCTAATGGGAGCAAGTATAGGAGCCACGGGCCATCTGATGGCAATCCAGACAGAAGAGCCAGACATTCCAACCCATGGTTGGGACGGTGTACAAGCCCTGATTAACGCATCTAGTCAAGGTTCAAACCTCGTTTTTCTCTGTATTATTCTAACTTGCCTCGTTCTTGGAGTTGATTTAATCGGCAAACTCTATAAAAATAATTTAACAGTGGGTGTCTCTCGTACCGAGTTTTTTCTAGCGAAAGCCTTTGTATTGGCTTGTATTGCACTCTTGCAAGTTATCATCAGCCTTGTGATTGCCTTTATTCCAGCAACTATCTTAAATGGATTTGGCACTATGCCTGATGGCTTTATCGGCAATCTACTGATAACCATTTCCCTTCAATTCCTTTGCCTCCTTGCTTGGCTTTCCATTGTTTCCTTCATCCTCTATGTTAGTCATTCTTATCTTGCAGTATTTATTGGCTATTTGGTCAGCTCTATCTTACTTTCTATGCCAATGCTCATCTTCCCAAGTATCAAAATTTTGCCATATTTATCATTGCAGTTTTTCTATTCTATGACTGCTAATAGTGAATCCATTTTCTATACCCTTATAGTTACCTTAGCTGTGATTGTAATCTTTAATCTAAGTGGACTGGCAGTTTTCAAAAAGAAAAGTCTATAATAAAACGACCTCCTCTAACCTACAGAGGAGGTTTCTTTCGTTAAAAGTAAATGAAAACCGACAACCACTGCCCATCTGTGCTTAGTTTCATCTCTGCACCGAGAAGATGGCATAATTCCTCAGTGATATAAAGGCCTAAACCAGAGGATTCTTCCGTATCAGATAGATTTTCAGAATAAAAACGGTTACTGAGATTTTCTATTCTTTTGATGGGCTGTTTAACAAGGTTTGCAATCTCTAAGACAAGCTGTTCCTTTTCCTTTCTCAAAGATAGACGCGCTTCTTCCTTGCCATGTTTGAGGACATTCCCAAGCAGATTTTGTAAAATGCGATCCAGCAAGTCTTCATCAGTCATCGTTGTTAAACCAGCTTCAACCTTAAAATCAAGCGTGATATTTGCCGCCTGAAAAACATCATAATAAGCAAGAGTCTTCTTGGTAATAAAAGCTGAAAGATCAACTTCTTCCAGTTTCGGTTTGACAGCTCCTTCCATCAAACGACGATATTCTAGAAGAGCCTCTAAACGTTTGGAAACTAAATCAAGATGCTGGGCGATTTTTTGTAAGGTTTCTGCTTGCTTTTCAGGAGACTTTATCAATTGTTGGGTGTAACCTGAAGCGATAGTCAAAGGTGTTCGAATATCATGGGCGATATTGCTGATGGCCATATCCAGAGTCTGTTTTTCCCTTTTCATAACCAACCGAGATTGTTCCACTTCCTGAAATAGATTCTCAATCTGCTGGTAGAGATGTAAAAAATGTTTGGAAAAAATGCTGACTCCAACTCTTTTCATACTACCCGTGAGAATCTTGTCTTCAATCTGTTGACTCAAGTTTTTAAGTGCTAGATGGTAGCGAATCAATGCAATCGATAAAATAATTAGGAGTACCAATAGGAAAAAGATTATCATGTAGGTCATTGCTTATCTCCTTTTAATCTTACCCCAACTCCCCAGATGGTTTCAATATATTCTTGATTTGGGTCAAGCTGGTTTAATTTTTTACGAAGATTACTCAAATGCGTATTGAGAGTATTATCTCCAGGTAGGTAGCTCTCCTCCCAGACCAATTCATAAAGTTCTTCTTTTGTAAAAATTTTCTTAGGGTGTTTAAGGAGAGTTTGGAGAATCAAGCATTCTTTCTTTGCAAGGCGAATCGTTTCCTGGCTATTTTTGATTTCAAAACTTTCTGCATCAAACTGGATATTTTTCAAGTTTTGTGGCAGATTTTCAGTTTTTTCTATTTCCATAGGCTGTTTTTCTACGCTTTGACGTAGTTGAACAGTAACTCTGGCAAAGACTTCGTCCAAATCAAAAGGCTTGACTATGTAATCATTTGCACCGTCTAAGAGGTATTGACTGATTAACTTCTTATCGCTCAAAGCCGTTAGCATAATGACTGGAGTTTGGATTTGTTCCCTGATGGCTTTTAAAACCTGATCCCCATTTTTCCCAGGAAGCATGATATCTAGCAAAACGAGGTCAATCCCACCTTGGTCAAAACGCATGATGCCTTCTGTACCAGAAAAGGCTTGAATCACCTCATGCTCCTCAGTAAGAAGTGTTCTCAAAATTTCCTGAATGTCACTATTATCTTCAATAACCAATATCCTAGCCATAAATACCAACCTTTCTGCAACTATTATAGCATGTTTTATTGATAAAGCTTAAACAGAAAAGCTCCTCGCATCAAAGCGCGAGAAAGCCTTAGAGGGTTAAAATATAAAATCCACTTCCTAGATGACCTAGTATCCCTATAGTTGCAAATAAGAAGTTAATCTAGCAGAATGAATCTCTCATTTCTCCCCTACTAGTCCGTAATGCGTTGATACATTTCGGGTCTTCTATCTCGAAATAAGCCCCAGTTTAGGCGTTCGCTTGCTCCCTTGTCTAGGTCATAAGTAGCTAACAGAACAGTTTCAGCTTGTCTTTCAGCTCGTTCTAGAATAGCTCCTGTTTCATCCGTCATAAAGGATGAACCGTAGAAGTCAAGACTGGAACTCTGTCCACCATTTTCCTCACTTGGAGTGACTTCCTCCAAACCATAACGATTGGCTGCAATGACTGGGACAATATTTGCTGCTGCGTGCCCTTGCATGGTACGTTGCCAGTGACCACAACTATCTGTATCCAAAATCGGCTCTGAACCAATGGCTGTAGGATAAAAGAGCAATTCAGCACCATTTAACGCAAGACAGCGCGCTGTTTCAGGGAACCATTGATCCCAACAGATACCGATCCCAATCTTAGCATAGCGAGTATCCCAGACCTTGAAACCAGTGTTACCAGGCGTGAAATAAAACTTTTCTTGATAATAATGGTCATCTGGTATGTGGGTTTTCCGATAAACGCCCAGCACTTCCCCATCTGCATCAATAACAGCAATAGAGTTATACAAGACATTGCCATCTTTTTCATAGAAACTGATTGGTAAAACGACCTTTAGCTCCTTGGCAATGGTTTTAAAATGCTGAATAGCTGTATTGTCTGTCACCGACTGAGCATACTGGTAGTAGTCATACTGACGTTCCTGACAAAAGTATGGACGTTCAAACAATTCGGGTAAAAGGATAATTTGTGCGCCTTGTTCTGCAGCCTGACGTACTAAACGCTCTGCTGTTTGAATATTTGTTGCCACATCCTGAGTGCATTGCATCTGAATGGCTGCAACTCTTACATTTCTCATCTTTTTCTCCTATTCTGGGATTTGTTGGGTGATACAGTGGATATTGCCACCACCTAAAAGAATATCTCTGGCTGGTATTCCGACAACTTTACGGTCTGGAAAACACTTACTGAGGATATCTAAAGCCACTTGGTCGTTTACATCCTCAAACTGTGGAACTAAGACAGCCTTGTTGGCAATATAGAAATTGACGTAGGAAGCTGCTAGTCGTTCACCTGTGTATCGCTCTTCTTCTCCTTCTTCATAGATGTAGCCTGACAAATCCTCTGTGGTTACAACTTGATGAAGAGCTGGAATTGGAAGTTTATGAATGGTTAAGGGACGACCTTTTGCATCTGTTTCCTTTTCTAAAAGCGCTAAATCAGCTGCTGACATGGCATATTGAGGATCGCTTTTGTCGTCTGTCCAAGCCAAAACAAGCTCAGCAGGACCAACAAAGGCAGCAACATTGTCAACGTGTTCATTGGTTTCATCCTGATAAATACCATAAGGAAGCCAAATAACTTTTTCAGCGCCAAGGCACTCTAATAAGGTATTTTCGATTTCCTCTTTAGTCAGATGAGGATTGCGACCAGAACTAAGCAAGCAACTTTCAGTCACGAGAATGGTTCCTTGACCATCGCTATGGATTGCGCCTCCTTCTAGGACAAAAGGTTTGGCATCGTAGACAGGCATATCCAAAACCTCAGCAAAACGACTAGCTACTTGGTCATCATCTTCATAGTCTTGGTAGAGACCATCTACAGCTCCACCCCAAGCATTGAAAGACCAATCCACGGCTAATTTCTGGCCTTCATCATTGACAAGAATAGTCGGACCTGTATCACGGGCCCAGGCATCATTAGTGGGAATGTCTAGATAAATAACGCTATCTCCAAGGTAGTCTTGGGCTTCAGATAGATAGTCTTGCTCCACCAAGAGATAAACTCTTTCCCCTTCTGCTATAGTCTTGATAATCTGAGTAAATGCTCTTTTGGCGGCTTTTCCTTGAAAGGGCCATGAACCTGGTCGAGTAGGCCATATCATGAGGGTACCATGATGGGGTTCGTACTCTGCTGGCATGCGATAGCCTAATTTTTTGGGACTGTCCATCATGATAATCTCCCTTTAAAATCTTGATAGCCAAAGGCTTTGACTAAGCTGCAGTCTCCCTGTTCGTCCATGAGATAGAGACTTGGCAATCCAATACCATTAAAGGTATTATTTTTGACAAAGGAATAAATAGCCATATCTTCAAAATAAAGTCTGTCTCCGATTTGGACTGGATTTTCAAAGCTATAATCACCAATCACATCGCCCGTCAGACAAGTATTGGAAGAAAGTCTATATGTATGGGCTTTTTCCTGTGCCTCAAAGCCATTTCTCAAAGGTGGACGATAGGGCATCTCAAGTACATCAGGCATATGGCAGGTCGCAGAGGCGTCTAAAACCAAGATTTCCATACCGTTTTCGACAATATCCAATACTTCAGTTGCTAGATAACCCGCATTGAGCGCAATGGCTTCACCCGGCTCGATATAGACTTCAAGATTGTAAGTTTCTCGGATACGCTTGATTTCTGAAATCAGCAAATCCACATCGTAACCCTCTCTTGTGATGTGGTGTCCGCCACCCATATTGAGCCATTTGACCTCATGTAAGTACGAACCAAATTGCGCTTCTACTGCTTTCAAAGTTGTCTGTAAATCATCTGCTCCCTGCTCACAAAGGGTGTGAAAATGAAGGCCGTCAACCAAATCCAGCAAATCACTCGGAATCTTGTCTAGAGTAACTCCGAAACGGGATCCAGGTGCACAAGGGTCATAGAGCGCATGGTCACCCTGTGTTGAACACTGAGGATTGAGACGTAAACCAACACTGACACCAGTATCCCGACAACGGGCCCCATGTTCACGCAACTGTCTCTCTGAGTTAAAGACGATATGGTCCGTTATCTCCAGCAATTCCTCCAAGTCTGTATCCTTGAAAGCTGGCGCAAAAACATGGACTTCTCCTGGAAATTCTTCCCTTGCCAATTTGGCTTCATAAAGTCCACTAGCTGTCGTACCTGATAGATACTGGCTAATCAAGGGATAGGTTTTGTAGAGGGAATAAGCCTTCTGAGCAAGCAAAACCTTGCAACCAGCTTCTTCTTGAACATATTGTAGAATGCGGCAGTTTGCTTCTAACTTGGTCAAGTCAATGATGTAAGCTGGTGTTGGTACTTGTTCTAGCTTCATTAGTCCACCATTTGTGGATTTTCAACCACAACCCATGGCAAACCATACTCATTCAAAGCTTCCATGAATGGATCTGGATCCAACTCTTCAAGGTTGTAAACTCCAGCTTGTTTCCAAGTACCGTTCATAACCAATTTTGTCCCAATCATGGCTGGAACGCCTGTCGTGTAAGAAATTGCTTGTGAACCAACTTCTGCGTAACATTCCTGATGGTCGCAAACATTGTAGATGTAGATGGTCTTTTCAACGCCATCTTTGACACCAGTAAAGATACATCCGATATTTGTTTTTCCGACTGTACGTGGCCCAAGACTGGCAGGGTCTGGAAGCAAGGCTTTTAAGAATTGAATCGGAACGATGTCTTGTCCATTAAAGTTAATGGCATCCGTACGAAGGAGACCAACATTTTCAAGACATTTCATGTGCGTCAAGTAAGATTGACCAAAAGTCATAAAGAAACGAATCCGTTTGACACCTGGAATGTTCTTGGCCAATGATTCGATTTCTTCGTGGTGAAGGAGATACATGTCTTTTTGTCCAACTTGAGGGAAATCGTACTCGCGCTTGATAGACATGGCTTCGACTTCGACCCATTTTCCATCTTCCCAGTAAGAACCTGGCGCAGAAACCTCGCGTAGATTGATTTCTGGGTTAAAGTTTGTCGCAAATGGATAACCGTGGTCACCACCATTACAGTCTAAAATGTCGATATAGTGGATTTCATCAAAATAGTGTTTGAGGGCATAGGCTGAAAAGACACTAGTCACACCTGGGTCAAAACCTGAACCAAGGAGAGCGGTCAAGCCTGCTTCCTTGAATTTCTCCTGATAAGCCCATTGCCATGAGTAGTCAAAGTAGGCTGTAAAACCAAGTTCCTTGCAACGTTTCTCATAAATAGCACGCCATTCAGGGTCTTCTGTATCCTCAGCCTCATAGTTGGCTGTATCGATATAGTGGACACCTGTAGCCAAACAAGCGTCCATAATGGTTAAATCTTGATATGGTAAAGCTACGTTCAAAACAGCTTCTGGTTTGTAGCTTTCAATCAGGGCAATCACTTCTTCTACCTTGTCAGCATCAAGAGCAGCTGTCTCAATCTTTGTACTTGTTTTGCCTTCTAGCTTTGCTTTCAAGTCATCACATTTTGACTTAGTACGGCTAGCAATCATAATTTCTGTAAATGTTTCGCTATCTTGGCAAATCTTTGAAATAGCTACTTGGGCAACGCCCCCACATCCAATAACTAATAAACGACTCATTTTTTTCCTTCCTCTTCTTCTAAAATGTCCTCAACATACTTGGGCAACATAAAGGCTCCTACATGTAAGTTTGCAGTGTAGTATTCTGTGAAAAGCTGGCGTTTTTTCCAGCCTTCCTTGTCAAAATCTTTGACAGGGTGGTATTTTTTCGATGCAAATCCAAACAACCAATAGCCAGCTGGGCTAGTTGGAATATGGGCCTGATAGACCCGACTGATTGGAAAGGCTTGATTGACCTTGCGATGCATGCTTCGGCAAGCTGACTCATCCTCGTCAAAGAAGGGACTCCCATGCTGATAAATCATGATGCCATCTTCTTTCAGAGCACGATAACTATTTCCGTAAAATTCCTTGGTAAAGAGCCCTTCCGTATGTCCAAATGGGTCTGTCGCGTCGTTGATGATAATATCATAGTCATTTTCGCAATTTCGCAAAAAGCGTAGCCCATTTTGGTAGTAAATGGTAACACGTGGATCATCTAACCCTGCAGCAAAGTCTGGGAAATACTCACGACAGACCTCAACCAACATCTCATCTGGTTCCACGATATCGATTTGCTCCAGTTCAGGATAGAGGGTTAATACTTGAGCAACACCACCGTCACCACCCCCAATAACCAAGACTTTCTTTGGATTGGGATGCACAGCCATGGGAACGTGGACGGTCATTTCATTGTAGACAAAATCATCCGCATCTGAAAACAAAACATGCCCATTTAAAATCAAAATCTTTCCAAAAGCTGGCGTATCCAATACCTCGATATCCTGCCATTCACTTTTTCCAGCGTAGAGTTGCTTGGCTGTTCTCAGGGACA
>CAUQXM010000046.1:0-10294 GCA_963522215.1 uncultured Streptococcus sp.
GGAGGAAGGGAGGCTGATGACTGCCAATCGCACTGACAACCGCATCACGCGCCTGCCTTTGCTCTGGATTCAACTCCAAAGGCTGACTTGCTTCAATGCCTTCAAAATAAGCAGCCGAGCGTTGCACTTCCTTTTGGACTATAGTAACAGCACCTTGTTCCACAAAGAAGTTAACTTGCTCCCGTGAGTAGGACTCTAACAAACTAGTCAAGGAAGCATTCTCTGGATGAGACAGCAAATAATCTCTCAATTCCAACTTTTTCTTGGCACGTGCAGAAATCTCGACACCTTCTAACTGAACAAGATCTATCTCATACCAAGACTGGGTCTTGACCTTCTTTTGATCAATTGCCTGATATTCCAGACCAAGCAGGCCTTTTCTAGTCAAACGCATCATTTCGGCTTGTTTGGCAAGGTCTAGCGAAGAAAAGGCTAGCGAATCTTCTGAACCAAACAAGCGCTCTCGGTCTTCCTGATTCAGACCAGCCAGAGGATAGAGAATCTTGTCATAGCTGGAGTTCAGAAACCCTGGTAACATAGCCTTGAGGATGGAGATCTTGTAGGAGAAAACAGATTTGCGTAACTCCTCAGCCAGCCAGAGTTGTTCTTTCGTGAGAACAGGAGAAAAATCCAGCACCTCAGCAATATCTTTTAAATCTTGATTAGCCTCTCCTTCGTCTGATTGAGACTCCAAACCAAGAACAATCCCTTGAATCAGGCGATTCCCCTTACCAAAGGGCACATGTACCCGCATTCCAACTTCCAACATTCCCTCAAATTCCTCAGGAATTCTGTAACTATAGGGCTGGTCTGTCTGCATCAAGGGAACATCTACGATAATCTTGGCTATAGTCATCTCCTCACCTCCTCCTTGTCAGTATATTCTTGCAATAGAAAAAATAAGATTGAGTCCCCCCAACCTTAAATTTTTTCACCATCTTCTTTTTCTTTAGCGATTTGCTCTTTGATTTTCTTTTCTTCTTCTTCTTTGCGGCGTTTTTCTTCTTCGATACGGTGACGCACTGCTTCACGTTTCCCTTCTGGATCTGGGTGAATTGTTACGTTTCCTGATTCGATTTCTTCTAAAGCGCGAAGAGTTGATTTTTCAGACTTGAAACCTTGAGTTGCTGGCGCACCTGCTTCCAATTCGTGGGCACGTTTTGCTTCCAAAATTACGAGTGAATATTTTGATGGAACCTTGTCGAGCAAGGTATCAATAGAGGGTTTTAACATCATTTGCTTGTACCTATTTTCTAAATTTTATCGGGTAGTTGGAGATTTTGGTAACATCTCCTGATAGTGACCAATGACACGATCCACACGGAAGTGCTCTGCTTCGATCACACGTTTGACACGCTCAGCAGCTAGGGGCACCTGATCGTTGACAATCGCATAATCATACTCACGCATGAGAGCAATTTCTTCCTTGGCCTTTTCGATTCGTTGGGCAATCACTTCTGCACTGTCTGTTCCACGTCCTACCAAACGATCTTGCAATTCATCCAAATCTGGTGGTGTCAGGAAGATAAAGACAGCATCTGGAACCTTTTTCTTGACCTGAAGAGCGCCCTGAACCTCAATTTCAAGGAAAACATCGATTCCCTTGTCCAAGGTTTCATTGACATAGGTCAGGGGAGTTCCATAGTAGTTGCCGACATATTCTGCGTATTCCAACATCTGTCCTTGACGAATCAGCTCTTCAAACTCTTCACGAGTACGGAAGAAATAGTCAACACCGTCCACTTCTCCAGGACGTTGTGCGCGTGTCGTCATCGATACAGAGTATTGAAATTGGTTTTCAGAACTCTCAAAAATCTCTCTCCTAACCGTTCCTTTTCCAACCCCTGAAGGACCAGAAAAAACGATTAGTAAGCCTCGGTCTGCCATTGTGTCTCCTTTTAGTCAGTCTGTGAAATAACATTTCTCTAGAATAATGACAAAAAGCCAGATTATCCTTTACAGTCTTTCTATCTAGTGTAACAAAAAAGCAGTAATTTTTCAACTGCTCTTTCTTATTTATTTAGCATAATCTACTGCACGAAGCTCGCGAATCACGGTTACCTTGATATTTCCTGGGTAATCGAGATTGTTTTCAATTTTCTCACGAACTTTGTGAGCCAAGATTGTGACTTTGTCGTCCTTGATTTGTCCTGGATTGACCATGATGCGGATTTCACGTCCTGCTTGAAGGGCAAAGCTAGTTTGTACCCCTTCAAAGCCATTCGCAATTTCTTCCAAATCATGAAGACGCTTGATGTAGCTTTCAAGAGACTCACTACGAGCACCTGGACGGGCTGCACTCAAAGCATCTGCCGCAGCAACGATCACTGCAATGACACTTTCTGCTTCGACATCACCGTGGTGGCTAGCAATCGTATTCACCACAACTGGATGTTCCTTGTACTTACGAGCCAATTCCATACCGATTTCAACGTGGCTACCCTCAACCTCGCGGTCAATAGCTTTCCCGATATCGTGAAGGAATCCGGCACGACGGGCAAGAGCCGCGTTTTCACCAAGCTCACTAGCCATGATACCAGCCAACTTAGCAACCTCAATCGAATGGCGCAAGACATTTTGTCCATAAGAAGTACGGAACTGCAAGCGACCCATGATTTTCATCAAGTCTGGATGAAGGTTTGGCGCACCAATCTCATAGGCTGCTGCCTCACCATATTCACGGATCTTATTGTCAATCTCTTGACGGTTTTTCTCAACCAACTCTTCGATACGAGCTGGGTGGATACGACCATCTTTGAGCAACATTTCCATAGTCATACGAGCAATCTCACGACGAATCGGATCAAATCCTGACAAGGTCACCACTTCTGGTGTATCGTCGATAATCACATCAACCCCTGTCAAACTTTCAAAGGTACGAATATTACGACCTTCACGACCAATAATGCGTCCCTTCATAGTATCGTCTGGCAGATGAACCGTTGAGTTTGTTGACTCTGCTACATATTCACCAGCGATACGTTGCATAGCTTGAACCAGGATATCCTTGGCCATTTTGTCAGAACGTTCCTTGACCTCTTGCTCAGCTTCGCGAATACGGCTGGCAATCTCCTTGGTCAAGTTTTCCTCTGTCTGAGCCAAGATAATATCTCGTGCTTCTGCCTGAGACAGAGCACCAATACGCTCTAGCTCTGCTTCTTTTTGTCTTTCGACTTCCTCTAATTGCTCTTCACGCGCATCAAGGTTTTTCGCTCTATCAGAAATACTTTGTTCTTTTTGTTCAAGTGTTTGTTCTTTACTCGTCAAATTGTCGTCCTTGCGGTCGAGGCTAGTAGCTCTCTCTGTCAAACGACTTTCGATTTGTTTGAGTTCTTGACGTTCTGATTTGAATTCAGCGTCCACTTCTTCACGGTATTTTCTGGCTTCTTCTTTGGCCTCCAATAGTGCTTCTTTTTTAAGAGACTTGCTTTCACGTTTGGCTTCATTAACAAGTAAATCTGCTTCACGTTCAGCTTGTCCACGTAAATTAGTTGCTTCTTGTTCAGCATTTAAAAGCATCAACTCTGCAGCTTCCTGAGATGATTTCATCTTAGCTGAGATGCTGACATATCCAATGACTAAACCAATGATGACGGCAAAAACAGCAATCGCAAGCGACATGATTTCCATGTTTTTACCTCATTTTATTGTTATTCCGAATGACATACATTCTTTTACATTCTACCATAAAAAAGTGATTTTCACAAACCTAAAATAGAATATGTTTTGAGGAAATTGGAACACGTTTGCTTAAAATTTATTAGTGCAATCTCTATTTCTTAGAAGTTATAGCTTAGTAAAAATTATAGAAAAAGCCCACCTTTCAGTAGACTTAGTAATGATCTTTAAAAGACAAGAAAGCCACGCTATCTTCATCCATCATATAAATCAAGCGATTTTCTGCATCAATACGACGTGACCAAGCTCCTTGGTAGTCATACTTGAGTGGTTCTGGTTTACCTATTCCTGTAAAGGGATCACGTTGAATATCCTTGATTAGTTTATTGATTCTTTTTAACGTTTTCTTATCCTGATTTTGCCAGTAGCAATAATCTGCCCAGGCATCTTCTGTAAACTTGAGCAGCATTTCTTACTCCTCAATAACATGAACCTGAGTACTTCCAGCACGAACTTGAGCCATTCCTCGCAAGATCTTGTCAGATAACTCCTTGTTTTGAGCTATTCTCAGAGTTTCTTGAATACTATCCCACTCGCTCTTCGAAAGCACTACAATGTCCTCGTTTGGATTTTTATTGACAACCGTTAAAGGCTCAAATTCATCATTTACCTTTTTCATGTAGTCTTTTAAATGATTTCGGAATGTTGAGTAAAGAACTGCTTCCATAACCATACCTCGTTTTACCTCTTTTCCACTATTATACACAAAAAGAAAGAAATTGTCAGGAACTTGTACAAGATTTTCTTTTCTATCTATTTATTCGTAAAAAATATCAAAAAGCCTACTTCACAGTAGACTTAGTTTGTTTCTATTCTAATCGGCACTCTTCCAAAATTCTGCTCTGCTATACTTGGATTTCCAAGTTGGTAAATCTGGTCTGCCTTTTGAGTCATAGCATCCCAAGGTTCTTTTCCAATTCGGCTAACTAGATTAACCTGTACTTTCAGAGACCTAAGGTGTTGTCTGCCATTTTCAGTAAATCCAAGGACATGAATCCCTTCTGGCAAATCACTTTCTCTAGCTTGCACCAAAATATAGGTCAAAAGGCGTCTGACACGCGCCTTGGTGTAACGTTTGGTGGCAACCGCCTCAACCAAGTCTTCCACAGACTGGACTGTCTTGATGGCATCCTTGATGCGCACAGCCATTTCTTGATTGACCTGATAGATAGTAGTTAGGTCGGGATTTGACAAGATTTGATAGCGGAGCAAAGGAAAATAGTCGTCCCAACTCACCTTATTAGCCTGCTCAAAGAGAGCAACAGATGGCATAAAGCGTTCTAAGAAGTGTTGGTCCTTCTGGTGCTGACGGAGGGCTGTCGCCGAGGCAAAGTCCACATCCTTGTCGACAGAATGGTAACCAGCCCCCTGACGCTGAATCGGATGCAGGTTGATGTTGTACCCAGCAACCGCCTTGGCATAGGCCAGAGCAAGAACATGATTGGGCGTATTGCCAGAAAAATCAAGACCTGCAAATTCCTTCCACATGGCTTGGGTTTTCTGTGGATAGGAAAGAGAATCAGGTAGATTTTCCACAAATTTCTCCATCTCAGCACCTTTCTCTGTGTATAAGTCAGCGATTTTCTGGTAATCCAGAACTTCCTCTGTCCCAAAAGCTAGATTATCAATGCCCAATCGAGCCAAGATATCTACAGCTCCTTGACCAAAGAAATCAGCTGCCTGAACACTGACTAAAAAGGGCAATTCCACTACCAGATCTGCTCCGTTTTCCAGCGCCATCTGGGCCCGAGTCCACTTGTCTACGATAGCAGGCTCTCCACGCTGCATAAAATTCCCAGACATGGCAATGATTTTCAGCCCCTCTGCCTGATCCAGCAGGTATTTATGCCCATTATGAAAGGGATTAAACTCCGCGATAATACCTGTGATGGTCATGCTAATCTCCTACTTCTGCGCCACAAAAAACCAACGTGTACTGGTTTCTGTTGGTTCCTTGTCCTCAAAGTCGGCATAGAGTTTGAAAGACTTGAAACCAGCCTGTTCCAGCAAGATATCATAGGTCAAGACCTCATAGGTCCGCTCCTCATGCACTTCATCGTGGCGACTAAAGGAACCGTCCGCCTCCTTGATAAAAAAGGTCAACTCATGCACGATGGAGTGAGGAGCCGCGTCCTCGTAGGTATCCCAGAGCATAGCGAACTCTTCTGCATTTTCATGGTAAGAATAGCCTGGAAAAACTTCATCTGTCTGGTAGGTCGAATGCACATCAAAGATGAAGATGCCATCTTCGTTGAGAGCATTATAGACTTCCTTAAAGACGTCCCCTACTTCCACCTCATCCTGCATATAGCAGATAGAGTCCGAATAACACGTGACAAAATCGTATTGACCTGCCTTGGACAAATCCAGCATATTTCCTTCAATAAAATCAATCTTTTGTTTGGCTGAAGTAGCTCTCTTCTCAGCAATCTTCAACATATCCCCACTCAAGTCAAGTCCAGTCACATCAAAACCAGCCTGAGAGAAGCGCACCGATTGAATTCCTGTCCCACAAGCCAATTCCAAGAGTTTCTTTCTCTCCTTGGTCTTAGGCAAGTGACGCAGAGAAAAATCCGTCCATTTGTCGTATAAACTATCGTCCATGACCGCATCATAGACCGCCGCAAAGGTTTCATAAGTTGCCATAATCATGATACCAAGAGCGTTAAAAGCAAGGAGAAAATAGAAAACTTTCTGCCGTATCGTCAGATACAAAGGAAGTTTATCTTTTTCTCACAGCTTTTAGCTCGTGTTCAATTTCGAAAGGAGCCAAACACGACGCTCTCTACCTTTCTATCAATTTTTCTAAAATAAGCAAATAAAACCCAGTTGACTACAACTGAGTTCATCTTCTACGCCAGAGTTTCAGATAAATCTACTGAATTCGCCTCATGCCATAGTTTTTCTAGGTTATAGTGGGCACGCATTTCTTCTGAAAAGACATGCACAACGACAGCACCGAGGTCCAGCAAGACCCAGCCTCCAGCTGCATCGCCTTCGACATGACTACCTTTAAAGCCTGCATCAGCTACTTTTTCACGGATGTTATCAGCGATAGCGTCCAACTGACGGCTATTCATTGAGCTAGTGATAACAAAGTAGTCCGTCACGCTGGTCAAATCTTGTACATCAAGTGCGAGGATATCCTCCGCACGTTTCTCATCAGCCGCTTTCACGACTAGTTCTAGTAATTCTTTTTCGTTCATTTAGTCCTCTTTTAAATAGTGCACAAAGGCGTTATAGGTTTCAAGGGTTTGGGGATAGATGGGGAATCCCTGATGAGCTAAATGCTCCACAGTACGAGCTGTTTCGTAGGCCACCGCCTTATCAAGCGATAGACTTGCAATCTCACGCGCTACATCCACTCCAGGAAAGGCTCGATTATGCTCTATATAGTCTGCGACGTAGATGACTTTGTCTAGGTCGGTCATCTGACCAGCACCGACTGTATGGATTTCAATAGCTCGTAGGATTTCAGGATCTTGCAAGTTCAAATCTTCCTGAATCTTGTAAATCCCGACCATGCCATGCCAGACATTATTGCCCCAGTTTTTGAGGTCAGGGTCTAGCTGATAACGGTCAATCAAATCCAGAAATTCCTGATCTGACAGCTTTTTAGCATAGTCATGAAGAAGGCCTGCAAGGCCTGCTTTCTCGACATCGACTCCAAAGCGCTGAGCCAGTTCTATGGCTGCACGCTCCACACCCAAGCAATGGGTTAAGCGTTTTTCAGGCAGAAGCTCTGCCATTTTTTCCAACAAAGCCTCACGGGAGCAGTTGATATAGTCTTGATAGGCCATCAGTAGAGCCCCTCCTTCTCGATGTAGTCTAGCACCGGCTGTGGTAGGAGAAAGTTGGGTTTCCGACCTTGAGCAATGAAGTCACGCACCATGCTGGATGAGATATCCATGAGAGGCACATCCACCCAGATAACTGGATAGGAAGTTCCAGCCTTGTAGCGCGGGCGCTGAACCCCTACAAACTGAACCATGTCGACCAGCTCATCAATTCGGTACCACTTAGGCAGATAGTCTACCATATCAGCGCCAATAATGAAGTAATAATCCGTATCTGGATGTTGCTCTGTCAAAATCTTCATGGTGTCGTAGGTGTAAGAAATACCCTTGCGCTCCAACTCAATGGTTTCAATGTCCAGACCTTCAATCCCCTCAATCGCTAATTCAAGCATCTTGAGACGATGGTGCTCAGGGATAGTTTCCTTTTTATCTACATGAGGAGGTTGGTATTCAGGCATGAGTAGAACTTGGTCCAGTCCCAACTGCTGGCGCACTTGATCTGCAACAATTAGATGGGCATTGTGAACAGGGTTAAAATTCCCCCCTAAAATCCCTACTTGCTTGCGTTTTTTCTCCTTGATTTCCGGCTCCAACTCTACCTTGGTAAAGGGAGTCAATAGTTCGATTGCCATAGGCTAGTCTCCTTTATTTCTCTGTAAAAACAGTTATTTGGAGTATAGTTTTTAGATTTCTTTGACTTTTTTAGAAATCTTGCGATTTTCTTTCTTGCTGGATTGTTTAAACAAAATCAAGATGCGTCCGATTTTTTGGACTGTATCCACACCGATTTCTTCTTCCAAAATTTCAGCTACTTCGTGGATATTTTCATCTGTGTTTTGCAAAAGAGTAACCTTGATCAATTCACGTGCGTCAAGAGCCTGACGAACGCTAGTTTTGATTTGATCGTTGAGACCATTTTTCCCGATTTGGATGATGGGTTTGAGGGTGTGTGCCTGGCTGTTAAGAAAGGCACGTTGTTTTGATGTTAATGACATAATTTTCTTCCTTGTTTTTTGATAGTTATTTTAGGTGGTGAGGGACGGTCGGAACTAATTTTCCAAAGATCTCATCTTTGAAAAATGGATTTCCTGACCTCACAATTGAGCCTTGGTCTCAATTGTGCCCCTTGCCAATCTACAGATTGGCAAGATACCACGGCAATAACTATCTTTTTATGAGCTCACTTTGTTCGCTCAGTGATTTTAGTTTAAATAATTGCTTTTCGTGTGACGACGGCGACGCCTTCTGGTGCCCAGACGGCGACTTTGGCTGTGCCTGTTACACGGATCCAGCCGAGTCCAGAGATGACTAGGTCTGTCTTTTCCTTAATGTTAAATACATGTTGGACTAGTTTTGGAAAATCTTCTTTTTCCTTGCTATTTGGAGGAGTGAGAAGGCTTCCAAGGTGCTTGTCGTAGAAAGCACTAGCTCCTTCTAGCTTAGTACGATGCAATTTGAGTTCATTGTCAAAGAAGGCTGTAAAACCTTGCTTTTCTCCTGCAATAAAGTCAAAGCGTCCGAGTCCACCTAAAAACAGGGTTTGCTCAGGATTAAGCTGATAGGTTTTAGGCTTGATTTCCTTTTTAGGACTGACATACTTGAGATTTTTAGCCGTCAAGTAATGGGCCATTTGGTGACGATGGATGATTCCCGGCGTATCGTAGATATAAGATCCATCATCAAGCGGGATCTCAATTTTATCCAAGGTTGTCCCTGGGAAGCGTGAAGTCGTAATGACGTTCTGGTCACCCGTGATTTCTTGGATAATGGCATTGATTAGGGTAGATTTTCCAACGTTGGTTACACCGACCACATAGACATCGCGACCCTTACGGTAGTGCTCGATTTTGTCAATGACTTCCTTAATGGCATGTTTGTTTTGGGCTGAAGTTAGGACGACATCCACAGGACGAAGCCCTTCTTCGTGGGCACGCTCCATGAGCCACTGGCTAATCTTGCTCGGCTTAACTGACTTGGGCAGGATATCTTTTTTATTTCCGACCAAGAGGACATCATTGCCCGATACAAAACGTGGCAAGCCTGGGATAACAGAGCCATTAAAGTCAAAGATATCAATGACATTGACTACTAGGGCATCACTATCTCCCACCTCGTGCAAGAGCTTGAGGAAATCATCGTCCGTCAACTGGACATCCGTGATTTCATTGTAGTGGCGGAGACGGAAACAGCGTTGGCAATAGACTTCGCCAGTCTCCAAACCTTTTTCAAGTGCCGACTGGGGGGTAAATCCAAGACCAGCCTTGTCTGTCGTCTGAATGGTTGCTCCACAACCAATACAGAGAATTTCTTCCATAGTTAAATTCCTTTTTTATATGTAATCGGTCCGTACTTTTCAGTGATTTTTAGCATCACACGGCGCTCACGAGCTCGGTTAATTTGCGTTTTGATCGAGTCATGTTGGACCAAGGGTTTGACTAAAATCGAGCGAATGCCAGCACGGTGGGCTGCTCGAATATCTGTCATGAGCTGGTCGCCAACCATGACCACTTCGCTTTTCTCATAGTGGAATTCCTTCATGGCACGATCAATCCCAAATGTGAAGGGCTTCAGAGCCCAATAAACGTAGTCAATCCCAAATTTCTCAACTGCTCGTTGGACGCGTTTTTTAGTGTTATTTGATACCACAATGATGCGAATGCCCGCGTCCCGAAGATCATGTAGCCATTGCTTCATCTCTAGCGTCCCGTCAGGGTTGTTCCAAGCAATGAGGGTATTGTCCAAATCGACCAAAACAGCCTTGATCCCATGCGCCTGCAGGCTTGGGACTGTCAGATCATAGACTGCTTCCACAGCAAAGT
>CAUQXM010000047.1:0-10284 GCA_963522215.1 uncultured Streptococcus sp.
GGTTTGACTGTTGGTGCAGATATTGATTACGTTTTGGTTCAACCTGCTGGTGAAGAACGCAAGTTTGTGGTTGCTGCAGAATTGTTGACTAGCTTGTCTGAGAAATTTGGCTGGGTTGATGTTCAAGTATTGACAACTTATCGTGGTCAAGAACTCAACCACATCGTAACAGAACATCCATGGGATACAGCTGTAGATGAATTGGTGATCCTTGGTGATCACGTTACAACTGACTCTGGTACAGGTATTGTCCATACAGCCCCTGGTTTTGGTGAGGACGACTACAATGTTGGTATTGCTAATGGTCTTGAAGTCGCAGTGACTGTTGACGAACGTGGTATCATGATGAAGAATGCTGGTCCTGAGTTTGAAGGTCAATTCTATGAAAAGGTAGTTCCAACTGTTATCGAGAAACTTGGTAACCTCCTTCTTGCCCAAGAAGAAATCTCTCACTCATACCCATTTGACTGGCGTACTAAGAAACCAATCATCTGGCGTGCAGTTCCACAATGGTTTGCCTCAGTTTCTAAATTCCGCCAAGAAATCTTGGACGAGATTGAAAAGGTGAAATTCCACTCAGAATGGGGTAAAGTCCGTCTTTACAATATGATCCGGGACCGTGGCGACTGGGTTATCTCTCGTCAACGTGCTTGGGGTGTTCCACTTCCTATCTTCTACGCTGAAGACGGTACAGCGATTATGACTGCTGAAACGATTGAACACGTGGCTCAACTTTTTGAGGAACATGGTTCAAGCATTTGGTGGGAACGTGATGCTAAGGACCTCTTGCCAGAAGGATTTACTCATCCAGGTTCACCAAATGGCGAGTTCAAAAAAGAAACAGATATCATGGACGTTTGGTTTGACTCAGGTTCATCATGGAATGGAGTTGTGGTAAACCGTCCTGAGTTGACTTACCCAGCAGACCTTTACCTAGAAGGTTCTGACCAATACCGTGGTTGGTTCAACTCATCACTTATCACATCTGTTGCCAACCATGGCGTAGCACCTTACAAACAAATCTTGTCACAAGGTTTTGCCCTTGATGGTAAAGGTGAGAAGATGTCTAAATCTCTTGGAAATACCATTGCTCCAAGTGATGTTGAAAAACAATTTGGTGCTGAAATCTTGCGTCTCTGGGTAACAAGTGTTGACTCAAGCAACGACGTGCGTATCTCTATGGATATCTTGAGCCAAGTCTCTGAAACTTACCGTAAGATCCGTAATACCCTTCGTTTCTTGATTGCCAATACATCTGACTTTAACCCAGCTCAAGATGCAGTCGCTTACGATGAACTTCGCTCAGTTGATAAGTACATGACGATTCGCTTTAACCAGCTTGTCAAGACCATTCGTGATGCTTATGCAAACTTTGAATTCTTGACAATCTACAAGGCCTTGGTGAACTTTATCAACGTTGACTTGTCAGCCTTCTACCTTGATTTTGCTAAAGATGTTGTTTACATCGAAGGTGCCAAATCATTGGAACGCCGTCAAATGCAGACTGTCTTCTATGACATTCTTGTGAAAATCACCAAACTCTTGACACCAATCCTTCCTCACACTGCGGAAGAAATCTGGTCATACCTTGAGTTTGAAACAGAAGACTTCGTTCAATTGTCAGAATTGCCAGAAGCAGAAACTTTTGCTAACCAAGAAGAAATCTTGGATACATGGGCAGCCTTCATGGACTTCCGTGGACAAGCTCAAAAAGCCTTGGAAGAGGCTCGCAATGCCAAAGTTATCGGTAAATCACTTGAAGCACACTTGACAGTTTATCCAAATGAAGTTGTGAAAACTCTACTCGAAGCAGTGAACAGCAATGTAGCTCAACTTTTGATTGTGTCTGAATTGACCATCGCTGAAGGACCAGCTCCAGAAGCTGCTGTTAGCTTCGAAGATGTAGCCTTCACAGTAGAACGTGCTGCAGGTGATGTATGTGACCGTTGCCGTCGTATCGACCCAACAACAGCAGAACGCAGCTACCACGCAGTCATCTGTGACCACTGTGCAAGCATCGTAGAAGAAAACTTTGCGGACGCAGTCGCAGAAGGATTTGAAGCGAAATAAGGTTGAGAAGTCTAGGGAAAACTCCATTTGAGAAGAAAAGACAACTAATCTTATAGACTATAAAACGCATTATATCAAGTTTTTGAACACCTGATATGATGCGTTTTTATCATTTTAAAACCTTTTTGTCCTGCTCTTATTTCAATAAACTTTAAATCGTTATATATTATGGAAATTCAAAAAGCTCATGAATCATCTGGAAAGTAGATTTCATGAGCTTTTATCGTAATTTTAAATAGATTCATTAATCAAGTTTTTGAGATTTAATAGGAGATGCTCTAAAGTTAGGACTGTTTTCTCATACTGATCTAGCTGGTAGAGATTTTGAAAATAGTCTTGGATATCATCTTCAAAATGTTGAGGTAGATGAGAGCAATTGTTTTTTGCGAACTGGAGCATGCGTTTTTCTCCTGGATGGAGCTGCTCATTGAAGGCGAAGAGCAAATCAAAATAAGAGGCGAAAAACTCACTACTGCGGTGATTGATGCTGAGTAAGTCTTGGCGTTTGAGAGCTTTTTTGATTTGTCTTGAAAAAGCTGGCATAGCTTGGTCGAGAAGCAGGAATTGCTTGTTGATGATATTCTTTTTCAGCTCAGCTGGATAAGGAAGATTGTACTTTTTCTGGAGGGCAGCATAGTGGCCATCTTGATCGTAGATAATCTTACTGTTGAGAAGATTGTACCACATACAAGTAGTGTAAGAATTCTGGGCTTGATGCTCTAAAACTACGACCTGTAAATCTTTGTCAAATTCGTCTAAAGAGCGGTAAATCAGTTCAATCTCTATGCCATTATTGAGAACACAATCATCCTCCAATTCCCAAAATTGATTGCCGATTTCCATATAGGAGCAGTATTTACTGAGAATTTCTTTTCGGATGTCTGGCGAGAGGGGAGCACTGAGGTAGACATATACATCATAGTCAGAGTCTTTGTCAAAATCTTGTCCAGCCCGTGATCCTCCTAGAGCTAGTGCCTCTACTTGTTCCAGTTGAGCCAATTCTTTAAAGAGCTGTTGTGGCATAATGGTAACCTTCTTTATTTTTTGACATCATTCTAACAAAAAGTAGGGAGACTAGCAAGAGTGAAATGGAAATTTCTTCTCATATATTTACTGATCTTGTTCAAAGCAATCCAACTGCCAAACAGTCCGTTCCTTTTTGGTTTTGACTAGCTTTTTTGTGAAAAATTGTGTAAAATAGAATAGATAAACGAGGGGAAACCTCGGAAAATTTAAAGGAGAATCCATCTAATGGTAAAATTGGTTTTTGCTCGCCACGGTGAGTCTGAATGGAACAAAGCTAACCTTTTCACTGGTTGGGCTGATGTTGATTTGTCTGAAAAAGGTACACAACAAGCGATTGACGCTGGTAAATTGATCAAAGAAGCTGGTATCGAATTTGACCAAGCTTACACTTCAGTATTGAAACGTGCGATCAAAACAACTAACTTGGCTCTTGAAGCTTCTGACCAATTGTGGGTTCCAGTTGAAAAATCATGGCGTTTGAATGAACGTCACTACGGTGGTTTGACTGGTAAAAACAAAGCTGAAGCTGCTGAACAATTTGGTGATGAGCAAGTTCACATCTGGCGTCGTTCATACGATGTATTGCCTCCAAACATGGATCGTGATGATGAGCACTCAGCTCACACAGACCGTCGTTACGCTTCACTTGACGACTCAGTCATCCCAGATGCTGAAAACTTGAAAGTGACTTTGGAACGTGCCCTTCCATTCTGGGAAGACAAAATCGCTCCAGCTCTTAAAGATGGTAAAAACGTATTCGTAGGAGCTCACGGTAACTCAATCCGTGCCCTTGTAAAACACATCAAAGGTTTGTCAGATGACGAAATCATGGACGTGGAAATCCCTAACTTCCCACCATTGGTATTCGAATTCGACGAAAAATTGAACGTAGTTTCTGAATACTACCTTGGAAAATAAAAAATTGTAAGTCTAGAATTGATTTCTAGGCTTTTTATGTTAGTATGGTAGTATGATAAGGAATAAAAAACAAGATTATGTATTGGCCTACAAGCAACCAGCGTCAACAACATATAAGAGTTGGGAAGAAGAGGCCTTACCGATAGGCAATGGTTCTTTAGGAGCTAAAGTCTTTGGTCTTATTGGGGCTGAGCGGATTCAATTCAATGAAAAAAGTCTCTGGTCTGGTGGGCCTCGACCAGATAGTTTAGATTATCAGGGTGGAAATCTTCAGGACCAGTATGGTTTTTTAGCTGAGATTCGGCAGGCTTTGGAGAAGAGAGACTATAATACTGCTAAGGAACTGGCTGAACAGCACCTGGTCGGACCCAAAACGAGTCAATATGGGACCTATCTGTCCTTTGGGGATATTCATATTGAGTTTAGCAAGCAAGGCAAGACTTTGTCTCAGGTGACGGATTACCAGAGACAGCTTAATATCAGTAAGGCGCTTGCGACGACTTCTTATGTCTATAAGGGAACGAAATTTGAACGTGAAGCTTTTGCGAGTTTTCCAGATAATCTCTTGGTTCAGCGCTTTACTAAGGAAGGGTCGGAAACTCTAGATTTTACTATGGAACTGTTGTTGACCCGCGATTTGGCTTCTGATGGAAAGTATGAGCAGGAAAAATCTGATTACAAGGAATGCAAGTTGGATATTACTGATTCTCATATCTTGATGAAGGGAAGAGTTAAGGATAATGATCAGCGGTTTGCTAGTTGTCTAGCTTGGGAAACGGATGGAGATATTAGAGTTTGGTCAGATAAGGTTCAGATATCAGGAGCCAGTTATGCCAATCTTTTCTTGGCTGCTAAGACAGACTTTGCCCAAAATCCTGCTAGCAATTATCGCAAGAAAATAGATTTAGAGAAACAGGTAAAAGACTTGGTGGAGATAGCTAAAGAAAAAGGCTATACTCGATTGAAATCAAGGCATATTGAGGACTACCAAGCCTTATTCCAACGTGTTCAATTGGATTTGGGAGCTGATGTTGACACATCCACTACAGATGATTTGTTAAAAAATTATAAGCCACAAGAGGGGCAGGTTTTGGAGGAGCTGTTCTTCCAGTATGGACGGTATTTATTGATTAGTTCTTCTAGAGATTGTCCAGATGCTCTACCAGCCAACTTGCAAGGGATCTGGAATGCGGTCGATAACCCTCCGTGGAATTCGGACTATCACCTGAATATCAACCTGCAGATGAATTATTGGCCAGCCTATGTTACTAATCTCCTAGAGACGGCTTTTCCGGTCATCAACTATATCGATGATTTGCGGGTCTATGGTCGCCTAGCGGCTGCAAGGTATGCAGGCATCGTTTCTCAGGAAGGGGAGGAGAAAGGTTGGTTGGTTCATACGCAAGCGACTCCTTTTGGCTGGACGGCACCTGGTTGGGATTATTACTGGGGTTGGTCTCCAGCTGCCAATGCGTGGGTGATGCAAACGGTTTATGAAGCCTATTCATTTTACAGGGACCAAGACTATCTCAGGGAGAAAATTTATCCCATGTTGAGGGAAACGATTCGTTTTTGGAATGCTTTTTTACATGAGGATAAGGAGGCGAAGCGTTGGGTATCTTCTCCGTCTTACTCGCCAGAACATGGGCCGATTTCGATTGGCAATACCTATGATCAATCTCTGATTTGGCAATTATTCCATGATTTTATTCAGGCTGCTCAAGAATTAGGACTGGATGCGGACTTGTTGACTGAAGTCAAAGAAAAATTTGATTTACTAAATCCTCTGCAAATCACTCAATCTGGTCGAATCAGGGAGTGGTATGAGGAGGAAGAGCAGCATTTTCAAAATGAGAAGGTGGAGGCCCAACACCGGCATGCTTCTCATCTGGTGGGACTCTATCCTGGAACTCTCTTTAGTCATAAGGGGCAAGAGTATCTTGATGCGGCGCGTGCTAGCCTCAATGATCGTGGAGATGGGGGCACAGGTTGGTCCAAGGCTAATAAGATCAATCTCTGGGCGCGTCTAGGAGATGGCAATCGAGCCCATAAATTATTAGCAGAGCAGTTAAAGTCATCCACCTTGCCCAATCTTTGGTGTAGTCATCCTCCTTTTCAGATAGATGGTAATTTTGGTGCTACTGGTGGCATAGCAGAAATGTTGCTCCAGTCTCATACAGCTTATCTGGTACCTCTAGCCGCCCTACCCGATGCATGGTCATCAGGTTCCGTTTCAGGCTTAATGGCACGTGGACATTTTGAAGTTAGCATGAGGTGGGCGGATAAAAAACTCTTACAGTTGACCATTTTATCAAGAAGTGGGGGAGAATTGCGAGCCTCTTATCCAGGTATTGAAAAAAGTGTGATTGAAGTGAATCAAGAAAAAGCAAAAGTGAAATGCATGGGGAAAGATTGTATTTCGGTGGCAACAGCAGAAGGTGATCTGGTTCAATTTTATTTTTAAGAAGATGTTATACTCTTCTAAAATCAAATTCAAACCACGTCAGCGTCGCCTTACCGTACTCAAGTACAGCTTGCGGCTAGCTTCCTAGTTTGCTCTTTGATTTTCATTGAGTATTAAAAGGCAGTAATTTGATACTGCCTTTTAATAAGGATTTGAGAATGTAAGCAGTTTCCAACTAGTTGAAAAAGCGTTATAATGGTAATAGGAAGTAATTTGTTTGAGAGAGGGTGGGTCTGATGGCTTATATTGAGATGAAACACTGTTACAAGCGTTATCAGGTTGGGGACACGGAGATTGTGGCCAATCGTGATGTGAATTTTGAGATTGAAAAGGGTGAATTGGTTATTATTCTAGGTGCATCTGGTGCAGGCAAGTCAACGGTTCTTAACCTTCTTGGGGGAATGGATACCAATGATGAAGGGGAAATCTGGATTGATGGTGCCAATATTGCAGACTATAGTTCCCACCAGCGTACCAATTACCGTAGAAATGATGTCGGGTTTGTTTTTCAGTTTTATAATCTAGTTTCCAATTTGACTGCTAAGGAAAATGTGGAGTTGGCTTCAGAAATCGTGACAGGTGCCTTGAATCCTGAACAGGTATTGACAGATGTAGGTCTGTCTCATCGTCTCAATAACTTTCCAGCCCAGATTTCTGGAGGGGAGCAGCAGCGAGTCTCCATTGCACGCGCGGTAGCTAAAAATCCTAAAATCCTCCTTTGTGATGAACCGACTGGAGCCTTGGATTATCAGACGGGCAAGCAGGTTTTGAAAATCCTCCAAGATATGTCTCGTCAAAAGGGAGCGACGGTGATTATCGTGACTCACAATGGAGCTTTGGCGCCCATTGCTGATCGCGTGATTCATATGCACGATGCCAGTGTCAAGGATGTGGTGATCAACCAGCATCCTCAGGATATCGACAGTTTGGAGTACTAGCATGATCAAGCGAAAAACCTATTGGAAGGACTTAATTCAGTCCTTCACAGGCTCCAAGGGGCGTTTTTTATCCATCTTAACCTTGATGATGTTAGGGTCTCTAGCCTTAGTAGGCCTCAAAGTAACTAGCCCCAACATGGAGGCGACAGCTAATGCTTATTTAACAACTGCTCAAACCTTGGATTTGGCAGTCATGTCTAACTATGGTTTGGATCAAGCAGATCAAGAAGAACTAGAACAGACCCAGGGCGCAGAGGTTGAGTTTGGCTATTTGACAGATGTGACTATGGAGAATGGGCAGAATGCCATTCGGCTGTACTCCAAACCAGAGCGAATTTCAACCTTTCAGCTAAGAGAAGGACGACTTCCTCAGTCAGACAAGGAAATCGCTTTGGCCACTCATTTGCAAGGCCAATACAGCGTGGGACAGGAGATTAGTTTTAAAGAAAAAGAAGAGGGTCATTCCTCTTTAAAAGATCATACTTATACCATTACTGGTTTTGTGGATTCAGCTGAAATCCTCTCCCAGCGAGATATGGGCTACGCAGGAAGTGGAAGTGGGACTCTGACAGCCTATGGAGTGATTTTACCTAGTCAGTTTGATCAGAAAGTCTATAATATAGCACGTTTGAAATATCAAGATTTGTCAGGTTTAAATGCTTTCTCAGCAGCTTATGAAGAAAAATCCAAGCAACATCAGGAAGATTTAGAACAAGCTTTGTCAGATAATGGCAAGGCACGTCTGCAACTCTTGAGAAAAGAAGGACAAGAGTCTTTAGACAAAGGCCAAGAGACCCTTGACAAGGCTGAGACTAATTTGCAGGAAGGCAAGCGTCGTTTAGCAGCTGCTCAAGCTCGTATACAGGCTCAGGAAAGTCAACTAGCCTTGCTTCCTCAAGCCCAGAGAGAGCAGGCCCGTGATCAACTTACCCAAGCTAAGCAGGAATTGAGCAAGGAAGAGGACAAACTAAAGCAGACTGAACAAAATCTAGCCCAAGAAAAGGAAAAACTAGAAAAACATCAGCAAGTCTTGGATGATTTAGCTGAGCCCAAGTATCAAGTATATAATCGTCAGACCATGCCTGGCGGTCAAGGCTACCTCATGTACAGTAATGCTTCAGCCAGTATTCGGGCAGTGGGCAATATCTTTCCTGTAGTGCTTTATGCCGTAGCAGCTATGGTGACCTTTACAACTATGACTCGTTTTGTGGATGAAGAGCGAACACATGCAGGTATTTTTAAGGCTTTGGGTTATCGTAGTAAGGATATTATTGCCAAGTTTCTACTTTATGGTCTAGTAGCTGGGACTGTCGGAACAGCTCTAGGTAGTATACTTGGCCATTATTTACTAGCCGGTGTGATTTCAAGTGTCATTACAAAAGACATGGTGGTGGGAGAAACCCAGATTCAGTTCTATTGGACCTATAGCTTTCTGGCTCTTGTCTTGAGTTGGTTGGCGAGTGTGTTACCAGCCTACTTGGTAGCTCGTAGGGAACTTCATGATGAAGCAGCCCAGCTTTTACTGCCTAAACCACCTGTCAAAGGAGCTAAAATCTTACTGGAGCGCATCGGTTTTATCTGGCGTCATCTCAGTTTTACCCATAAGGTAACAGCCCGTAATATCTTTCGTTATAAGCAACGGATGTTGATGACAATCTTTGGTGTGGCAGGTTCAGTCGCTTTGCTTTTTGCCGGTTTGGGAATCCAATCCTCTGTAGCAGGAGTTCCGTCTAGACAGTTTCAACAAATCCAACAGTATCAGATGATTGTCTCTGAAAATCCTAGTGCGACCAATCAGGACAAGGAAAATCTAGAAGAAGTGTTGAAAGGGCAGGACATCAAAGCCTACCAGAAAATCTATTCTAAAACGCTAGACAAGGATTTCAAAGGTAAGGCTGGTCTTCAGACAATTACCCTTATGATGACAGAGAAGGAGGATTTGACTCCCTTTATTCATCTGCAAAATCATCAGCAAGAGTTGACATTAAAAGATGGCGTCGTTATTACAGCTAAACTTGCCCAGTTGGCAGGTGTCAAGGTTGGGCAGACTCTAGAAATTGAAGGTAAGAAGCTAAAGGTCGCTGCCATTACTGAGAACTACGTTGGTCACTTTATTTATATGAGTCAGGCTAGCTATGAGCAAATTTACGGACAGCTACCCCAAGCCAACACTTATTTAGTCTCGTTAAGAGATACCAGTGCTACTAGTATCGAAAGACAGGCCGGCTTACTTATGAATCAATCTGCGGTGTCCAGTGTTGTCCAAAATGCTTCAGCCATTCGACTCTTTGACTCCGTCGCAAGTTCACTCAATCAGACCATGACCATCTTGGTCATCGTATCGGTTCTGTTGGCTATTGTTATCCTTTACAATCTGACCAATATCAACGTGGCTGAGAGAATCCGTGAACTCTCCACTATCAAGGTTCTCGGTTTTCATAATAATGAAGTCACTCTCTACATTTACCGTGAGACGATTGTGCTGTCCCTTGTGGGAATCGTACTTGGTTTGGTATCTGGTTTCTATTTACATCAATTTTTGATTCAAATGATTTCGCCTGCGACCATTCTCTTTTATCCGCTGGTAGGCTGGGAAGTCTATGTAATCCCAGTGGTAGCAGTAAGCGCCATTTTGACCGTACTTGGTTTCTTTGTCAATCATCATCTGAGAAAGGTTGATATGCTTGAAGCTTTGAAATCTGTAGAGTAAGGTAGTTGTTTTTATCTGATTGAATTTATATTTACTCGTAAACAAAAATCCTCCGTTTCAAAGAGTAGGGAACTCTTTGTGACAGAGGATTTTTTCTATAGGGCTTTAGCAGCTGCAATTGCGGCTTCGAAGTTTGGTTCAGAGTTGATATTGTCCAC
>CAUQXM010000048.1:0-10018 GCA_963522215.1 uncultured Streptococcus sp.
TAGAGCTGGCAGTCAAATTGTCTGTCAACCAATGGAATGGCCAAACTGCCCTCCAGTTGATGATGGTGGATGCGCGTGTGGAGGGGGTTCAACTCTTTAACATCCGTGGGAAGAATGCAGTCTTGCCAGAAGGGGTTCCAGTCTTGGATTTTGCTGGGGAACTACCCAATTTAGTAAATAGTGATGCTGTGGTTGTAAAAACCATACCTGAGGATATTACTCAGCTGAAGACCATTTTTCAGGAGCAGAATTTTTCTGCTGTCTATTTCAAAAATGATATTGACAAGGCCTACTATCTGACAGGGTATGGGACTAGAGAGCAGTTTGCTAAATTGTACAAGACTATCTACCAGTTTCCAGAGTTTGATATTCGCTATAAGCTGAAGGATTTGGCTGCTTATCTCAATATCCAACAAATCTTGTTAGTCAAGATGATTCAAGTATTTGAAGAGCTAGGCTTTGTGAAGATCAAAGATGGTGTCATGACAGTGAATAAAGAGGCACCAAAGCGGGAAATCGGAGAAAGTCAGATTTACCAAAATCTCAAACAAACCGTCAAAGACCAAGAAATGATGGCGCTGGGTACCGTGCAAGAAATTTATGACTTTTTAATGGAAAAAGAATAGCAGATAGGAAAGAGTTGGGAAACCAGCTCTTTTTTGAAAACAAATCTTCATTTTGAAAATCATCAAAAAAATGGTATAATGGTAGGAAAAGATTCGGCTAATACTTAATGAAAATCAGAGAGCAAACTAGGAAGCTAGCCGCAGGCTGTACTTGAGTACGGCAAGGCGAAGCTGACGTGGTTTGAAGAGATTTTCGAAGAGTATAAAAGTA
Source organism: uncultured Streptococcus sp. (assembly GCA_963522215.1). GTDB lineage: Bacteria > Bacillota > Bacilli > Lactobacillales > Streptococcaceae > Streptococcus. The sequence continues at coordinate 838 of CAUQXM010000048.1, forward strand.
ATAGTGCTTTTAGAATAAAAGGGCAAGCAACCCTATAATCAAGATAAATTAAGCTTTCGGAGGAAAAATGAATACTATTAAATTAACAACACTTGGGGGTGTACGTGAAAATGGTAAAAATATGTACATCGCAGAAATTAACGACTCGATTTTTGTATTAGATGCAGGTCTGAAATACCCTGAAAATGAACAACTAGGGGTGGACGTGGTCATTCCCAATATGGACTACCTTTTTGAAAATAGCGACCGTATCGCTGGGGTCTTCTTGACCCACGGCCATGCGGATGCCATTGGTGCTCTGCCTTATCTCTTGGCTGAAGCCAAGGTACCTGTATTTGGCTCTGAATTGACCATTGAGTTGGCCAAACTCTTTGTCAAAGGAAATGACACAGTTAAGAAATTCAATGATTTCCATGTTATCGATGAAGATACGGAGATAGATTTTGGAGGGACTGTGGTGTCCTTCTTCCGTACGACCCACTCTATCCCAGAAAGTCTGGGTGTTGTCTTGAAGACAGCTGAAGGTAGTATCGTTTATACAGGTGACTTCAAATTTGACCAGACAGCTAGTGAATCTTATGCGACAGACTTCGCTCGTTTAGCAGAAATCGGTCGTGACGGAGTTCTAGCTCTGCTCAGTGATTCAGCCAATGCGGACAGTAATATCCAAGTGGCTAGCGAAAGTGAAGTTGGGGATGAAATTACCCAAACCATTTCGGACTGGGATGGTCGTATCATTGTTGCGGCGGTAGCTAGCAACCTCTCTCGTATCCAGCAGGTGTTTGACGCTGCGGATGCAACAGGCCGTCGTGTGGTATTGACAGGATTCGATATTGAAAATATCGTCCGTACTGCTATTCGCCTTAAGAAATTGTCTCTAGCTAACGAGAGTCTTTTGATTAAGCCAAAAGATATGTCTCGATTTGAAGACCATGAGTTGATTATCCTTGAGACAGGCCGTATGGGAGAGCCTATCAACGGTCTTCGCAAGATGTCGATTGGTCGCCACCGTTATGTGGAGATCAAGGACGGTGACCTAGTCTATATCGTAACCACTCCGTCTATCGCTAAAGAAGCAGTCATGGCGCGTGTGGAAAATATGATTTACCAAGCTGGTGGAGTTGTCAAACTGATCACTCAAAGCTTGCGTGTGTCAGGCCATGGAAATGCGCGTGATTTGCAGTTGATGATTAATCTCTTGCAACCCAAGTATCTCTTCCCAATTCAAGGGGAATACCGTGAGTTGGATGCCCATGCTAAGGCTGCTATGGCCGTCGGGATGCTGCCAGAACGCATTTTCATTCCTAAAAAGGGAACCAGCATGGCTTATGAGAATGGAGACTTTGTCCCAGCTGGAGCGGTTTCAGCAGGGGATGTCTTGATTGATGGAAATGCCATTGGGGATGTTGGAAATGTGGTTCTTCGTGACCGTAAGGTCTTGTCAGAGGATGGTATTTTCATCGTCGCAATTACCGTTAACCGTCGTGAGAAGAAAATTGTAGCCAAGGCTCGTGTTCACACGCGTGGATTTGTTTATCTCAAGAAGAGTCGCGATATTCTCCGTGAAAGTTCAGAATTGATTAACCAGACGGTAGAAGACTATCTTCAAGGAGATGACTTTGACTGGGCAGATCTCAAAGGGAAGGTTCGTGATAATCTTACCAAGTATCTCTTTGACCAAACCAAACGTCGTCCAGCTATTTTACCAGTAGTCATGGAAGCAAAATAATCGTTGAAATAAACAGAGAGAAAGTCGAGGTTCGGCTTTTTCTTATAGAAAAATAGAGGAAAAAATTATGGCAGTAATGAAAATCGAGTATTACTCACAAGTTTTGGATATGGAGTGGGGAGTGAATGTTCTTTATCCTGATGCCAATCGAGTGGAAGAACCAGATTGTAAAGATATTCCCGTCTTGTACCTCTTGCACGGGATGTCTGGCAATCATAATAGTTGGCTCAAGCGAACCAATGTAGAACGCCTGCTTCGAGGCACTAATCTCATCGTCGTTATGCCCAATACCAGCAATGGTTGGTACACTGATACCCAGTATGGTTTTGACTATTACACAGCTCTAGCAGAGGAATTGCCACAGGTTCTGAAACGCTTCTTCCCTAACATGACCAGTAAGCGTGAAAAAACCTTTATCGCTGGTCTTTCTATGGGAGGCTATGGCTGCTTCAAACTAGCTCTTGCAACAAATCGTTTTTCTCGTGCAGCTAGCTTTTCAGGCGCCCTTAGTTTTCAAGAGTTTTCTCCTGAAAGCCAAAACTTGGGAACACCAGCTTATTGGAGAGGTGTGTTTGGGGAGATTAAAGATTGGACAGCTAGCACCTATTCTCTAGAAAGTCTGGCTAAAAAATCGGACAAAAAGACCAAGCTCTGGGCTTGGTGTGGCGAGCAGGATTTCTTGTATGCAGCCAATAATCTGGCAGTGAAAAACCTCAAAAAAATAGGATTTGATGTGACCTATAGCCATAGCGCTGGAACTCACGAGTGGTATTATTGGGAAAAACAATTGGAACGGTTTCTAGCAACTCTGCCAATTGATTTCAAATTAGAAGAGAGATTAAGCTAGTTTAGTTTGTATTACTCTTTCAATAACCATGTCTTCTATGGAATAGAAACTAAAATATGTTTTTACTAGACTTTCTAAACAAAAATAGTAGAATAGTAGTTAAATTCTATTATTGTTGGAAAGAGAGTAAGAGATGTATCGTTATCAAATTGGCATTCCCACATTAGAATATGATCAGTTTGTTAAAGAACATGAATTAGTCAATGTATTACAAAGTAGTGCTTGGGAAGAGGTTAAGTCTGATTGGCAACATGAAAAGTTTGGCGTCTACCGAGGAGATAAATTACTGGCTACAGCTAGTATTTTGATTAAAACTCTTCTTCTAGGCTATAGAATGTTTTATATCCCAAGAGGTCCTGTTTTAGATTATAAGGATGCTAAACTCCTGAACTTTGTTCTTCAATCCATTAAGTCCTATGCTCGAAGCAAGAGAGCGATTTTTGTGATTTTTGACCCAAGTATTTGCCTGTCTCAAAGTTTAATTAATCAGGAAAAAACAGAATTTCCTGAAAATCTGGCTATTATTGATAGTTTGCAACAAATGGGAGTAAGGTGGTCAGGAAAAACAGAGGAAATGGGAGACACCATTCAACCTCGTATTCAGGCGAAAATATACAAGGAAAATTTTGAAGAAGATAAACTTTCCAAGTCAACAAAACAGGCTATTCGAACAGCACGGAATAAGGGGGTAGAGATTCAATTTGGTGGAACTGAATTATTGGAGTCTTTTTCCTTTTTGATGAAAAAAACCGAGAAGCGGAAAGAGATTCATTTGAGGAATGAAGCCTATTATAAAAAGTTATTAGATAATTTTAAGGACAAGGCCTATATCACCTTGGCAACCTTGGATGTCTCTAAACGTTCGCAAGAATTAGAAGAACAGTTAGCGAAAAACAGAGCCTTGGAAGAGACCTTTACTGAGTCGACTCGAACTTCAAAAGTAGAAGCGCAGAAGAAGGAAAAAGAACGTTTGTTAGAGGAATTGACCTTCTTGCAGGAATATATAGATGCAGGTCAAGCAAGAGTTCCTTTAGCGGCTACCTTGACTTTAGAATTCGGACAAACTTCTGTCAATCTATACGCAGGAATGGATGAAGATTTTAGACGATATAAAGCCCCTATTTTGACTTGGTATGAGACAGCTCAATATTCCTTTGAACGTGGCATTTTATGGCAAAATTTAGGAGGCGTCGAGAATGCTTTAGATGGTGGACTCTATCGTTTTAAAGCTAATTTTAATCCAACGATTGAAGAATACTTGGGTGAATTTACAATGCCTACCCATCCTCTCTATCCTCTGTTAAGACTTGCTCTTGATTTCCGTAAAACATTAAGAAAAAAACATAGAAAGTAAGTATATGGCACTAACTACACTCATGAAAGAAGAGTTTCAGGCTTATTCTGATCAGGTTTCTTCTCGTTCCTTTATGCAATCTGTTCAGATGGGGGACTTGTTAGAAAAAAGAGGGGCTCGAATTGTTTATCTTGCTTTGAAACAAGAAGGAGAGATTCAAGTTGCAGCTCTGGTTTATAGCTTGCCCATGCTGGGTGGTCTGCATATGGAGCTCAATTCGGGGCCGATTTATACCCAACAAGATGCTCTTCCAGTTTTTTATGCGGAGTTAAAAGAATATGCCAAGCAAAATGGTGTATTAGAGTTGCTTGTAAAACCTTATGAAACTTATCAAACTTTTGATAGTGAAGGTAATCCAATAGATGCTGAGAAAAAAAGTATTATTCAAGGTTTAACTGATTTAGGTTATCAATTTGATGGATTGACGACAGGGTATCCTAATGGAGAAGTCAGCTGGCATTACATCAAAGATTTGCAAGATTATGATGCTGTTTCCTTATTGAAATCTTTTAATAAAAATAGTATTCGCAACATTCAATCAGCTTTTGATTTTAATCTTCTTGTTCGAAATGCAGAACGGGAAGAAATTCCAATATTCAAAAAAATTATCGAAGAAACAGGTAAAAGACAAGGTTTTGAGGATAAGAATTTAGATTATTACATTAAATTGTATGATATGTTTGGAGATAGGGCGGATTTTCTAATTGCTGAAGTCAATCCGCAACAGTCTATAGATGCTTTAAATGTGAAGATGGCTAGTCTTGACAAGAAGTCGAAACAATTTCACCAGCAATACCAAGCTTTGCAAAAGAAAAAAGATTTTCTAACTAGTTTGGATAGTGAGTCTAGCAATGTTGCTCTAGCTTGTGCTTTAATAATCTACACAAATACAGAGGCAACCTACTTATTTGGGGGGTCGTACGCAGAGTATCAGAAGTTCTCAGCTCCATTTTTACTTCAATATCATGCGATGAAGCAGACAATGCAACGAAATATCCATCAATACAACTTCCTAGGTATTCAAGGGATTTTTGATGGTAGTGATGGTGTTTTGCGTTTTAAACAAAATTTTAATGGCTATATTGTACGTAAAGCAGGAACTTTCCGTTATCATCCATCGCCTTTAAAATACAAAGCTATTCAGTTATTCAAAAAAATATTAGGACATTAAGATGAAAAAGCCAGTATTTAGCTTTCTTTCAGCTTGTTTTAGTAAAATAGACTTTATTTGCTAGAAAGGTGGAGAGATATGCGTTGGCTTTTTCGTTTGATAGGGGCTTTCTTTTCTTTTGTTTTGCGTTTGTTTTGGCGCCTGGTTTGGATTGTTTTGCTTTTATGCACTCTTGCTTTTGGATTTCTCTGGTATCTGAACGGGGATTTTCAAGGAGCGCTGAAGCAAGCAGAGCGGTCAGTAAAAATTGGTCAACAAAGTATCGACCAATGGGAAAGAACAGGGCAACTGCCTAAGTTGAACCAGACAGATAGCCACCAGCATTCTGAAGAAAGATGGCCACAGGCTTCTGCTCATATTTACTTAGACCCGCAGATGGATTCACGCTTTCAAGAGGCGTATTTAGAAGCGATTCAGAATTGGAATCAAACTGGTGCTTTTAATTTTGAAATCGTGACTGAGTCCAGCAAGGCAGATATCTTGGCTACTGAGATGAACAACGGAGGTACTCCTGTGGCAGGAGAGGCGGAAAGTCAGACCAATCTCTTAACAGGACAATTCTTGTCTGTCACGGTGCGGTTGAATCATTATTATTTGTCCAATCCAGACTATGGCTATTCCTATGAGCGCATTGTCCATACGGCAGAACATGAGTTGGGGCATGCGATTGGCTTGGACCATACAGATGAAAAGTCTGTCATGCAACCTGCAGGTTCCTTTTATGGTATTCAGGAAGAGGATGTTGAAAGACTTCGAAAATTATATGAGACCAATGAGTAGGGGACTATCTTTCCCTACTTTTTTGCTATAATGGAACTATGAATAACTTGATTAAATCAAAACTAGAGCTCTTGCCGACCAGCCCTGGTTGCTACATTCACAAGGATAAAAACGGCACCATTATCTATGTAGGAAAGGCTAAAAATCTGCGCAACCGCGTGAGGTCTTATTTCCGTGGAAGTCATGATACAAAAACAGAGGCCTTGGTGTCTGAAATTGTAGATTTTGAATTTATTGTTACTGAGTCTAATATTGAGGCACTTCTCCTAGAAATCAACCTGATCAAGGAAAACAAGCCCAAGTACAATATCATGCTCAAGGATGATAAGTCCTATCCCTTCATCAAAATCACTAATGAGCGCTACCCTCGCTTGATTATCACTCGTCAGGTCAAAAAAGATGGAGGTCTTTATTTTGGACCTTATCCAGATGTGGGGGCAGCCAATGAAATCAAGAGGTTGCTGGATCGGATTTTCCCTTTTCGGAAGTGTACAAATCCGCCCTCTAAGGTTTGTTTTTACTATCATATCGGCCAATGCATGGCTCATACCATCTGTAAGAAGGATGAGGCCTATTTTAAGTCCATGGCTCAGGAGGTTTCTGATTTCCTAAAAGGGCAAGATGACAAAATCATTGATGACCTCAAGAGTAAAATGTCAGTTGCAGCACAAAATATGGAGTTTGAACGTGCGGCGGAATATCGTGACCTAATTCAGGCTATTGGAACGCTTCGAACCAAGCAACGGGTCATGGCTAAGGATCTCCAGAATCGTGATGTCTTTGGCTACTATGTGGACAAGGGTTGGATGTGTGTTCAGGTTTTCTTTGTTCGTCAGGGCAAGCTTATTGAGCGCGATGTCAACCTTTTCCCTTATTATAATGATCCGGATGAGGACTTTCTAACCTATGTAGGACAATTCTATCAAGAAAAATCTCATCTAGTTCCCAGTGAGGTACTGATTCCGCAGGATATCGATGAAGAAGCTGTCAAGGCTTTGGTAGACACCAAGATTCTTAAGCCTCAGCGTGGAGAGAAAAAGCAGCTGGTCAATTTAGCTATAAAGAATGCTCGAGTCAGTCTAGAGCAGAAGTTCAACCTGCTAGAAAAATCAGTCGAAAAGACCCAAGGGGCTATTGAAAATCTAGGACGTTTGCTCCAAATCCCGACCCCTGTCCGTATCGAGTCCTTCGATAACTCCAACATCATGGGAACTAGCCCTGTTTCAGCCATGGTAGTCTTTGTCAACGGAAAACCTAGTAAGAAGGATTACCGTAAGTATAAGATAAAAACCGTAGTCGGGCCAGACGACTATGCGAGTATGAGAGAAGTCATTCGCAGGCGCTATGGTCGAGTACAGCGTGACGGTTTGACTCCTCCAGATTTGATTGTCATCGATGGGGGACAAGGTCAAGTCAATATCGCCAAGCAAGTCATCCAAGAGGAACTAGGCTTGGATATCCCCATTGCAGGTCTGCAAAAGAATGATAAGCACCAAACCCATGAATTGCTCTTTGGAGATCCGCTTGAGGTGGTGGAGTTATCTCGCAATTCTCAGGAATTTTTCCTCCTCCAACGCATTCAAGATGAGGTGCACCGCTTTGCCATTACTTTTCACCGCCAACTGCGCTCCAAAAATTCCTTTTCATCACAACTGGATGGAATTGAAGGTCTGGGACCTAAACGCAAGCAGAATCTCATGAAGCATTTCAAGTCTCTGACCAAAATCAAGGAAGCCAGTTTGGATGAGATTGTCGAAGTTGGAGTACCTAGAGCGGTCGCAGAAGCAGTGCAGAGGAAGTTGAACCCGCAGGAGACAGAAACCTTGCCTCAAGTGGCGGAAGAAAAAGTAGATTACCAAACGGAAGGAAACCACAATGAAACATAAAATCGCAATTTTATCAGATATTCATGGCAATGCGACAGCGCTAGAAGCAGTGATTGCAGATGCTAAAAATCAAGGAGTCAGTGAATACTGGCTTCTGGGAGATATTTTTCTTCCTGGTCCAGGTGCAAATGACTTGGTAGCCCTGCTAAAGGATCTTCCTATCACAGCCAGTGTTCGAGGCAATTGGGATGATTGTGTCCTTGAGGCTTTAGATGGGCAATATGGCTTGGAAGACCCACAAGAAATCCAGTCAATGCGAATGACCCAGTTTTTGATGGAGCGAATGGATCCTGCAACGATTGTCTGGCTACGAAGCTTGCCTATGCTGGAAAAGAAAGAAGTTGACGGATTGCGCTTTTCTCTCTCTCATAATTTACCTGACAAAAACTATGGGAGTGACTTACTGGTTGAGAATGATACAGATAAATTTGACCAACTCCTAGATGATGAAGTTGACGTGGCAGTCTATGGTCATGTCCACAAGCAGTTGCTTCGTTATGGCAGTCAAGGGCAACAAATCATCAATCCAGGGTCGATTGGCATGCCCTATTTTAATTGGGAGGCGTTAAAAAATCACCGTGCCCAGTATGCCGTGATAGAAGTTGAAGATGGGGAATTGGTAAATATCCTATTTCGTAAAGTCGCTTATGATTATGAAGCGGAGTTAGAACTGGCCAAGTCCAAGGGACTTCCCTTTATCGAAATGTATGAAGAGCTACGAAGAGAAGACAACTATCAGGGGCACAATCTGGAACTATTAGCAAGCTTAATAGAAAAGCATGGGTATGTAGAAGATGTGAAAGATTTCTTGGAGATTATAAAGTCAGAATATAAGATGGACTAGTTTCTTTAAGCAGCTGAAAATTAATTGGAACTGGATGAGGGGATTCCTGCTTTAAATGGTTTTCTTCATTCGATTGCTTATCCTTGTTCCAGTTTATTTCTACGAAAAATCCCTGCAAGCTCTTTCAAATTATGGTAGAATGGAAGCAGTAGAATTAGAAAAGGAAATCGATTATGAAATTTCTTGAATTAAACAAAAAACGTCATGCGACTAAGCAGTTTACTGATAAGCCAGTTGATCCAAAAGATGTGCGTACGGCTATCGAAATTGCAACCTTGGCCCCAAGTGCCCACAACAGCCAGCCTTGGAAATTTGTAGTGGTACGTGAGAAAAATGCCGAACTAGCAAAATTGGCTTACGGTTCAAACTTTGAACAGGTATCATCAGCGCCTGTAACTATTGCCTTGTTTACAGACACAGATTTGGCTAAACGCGCTCGTAAGATTGCCCGTGTTGGTGGTGCTAATAACTTTTCTGAAGAGCAACTTCAATATTTTATGAAGAATTTGCCTGCTGAATTTGCCCGTTACAATGAACAACAAGTCAGCGACTACCTAGCCCTCAATGCAG